>NZ_JIAK01000072.1 GCF_000620765.1 Desulfovermiculus halophilus DSM 18834 | reverse complement strand
AGCTAGACCAGTGAGCTGTTACGCTTTCTTTAAAGGATGGCTGCTTCTAAGCCAACCTCCTGGCTGTCTAAGCCGGTCCACCTCCTTTCCCACTGAGCACACATTTTGGGACCTTAGCCGGCGATCTGGGCTGTTTCCCTCTCGACTACGGACCTTCTCACCCGCAGTCTGACTCCCAGGCTTATAATTTACGGCATTCGGAGTTTGATAGGGTTTGGTAACCTGGTGGGGCCCCTAGCCCTTTCAGTGCTCTACCTCCGTAAATCAACGCCTGAGGCCATACCTCAATATGTTTCGGGGAGAACCAGCTATCTCCGGGTTTGATTGGCCTTTCACCCCTATCCACAGATCATCCGAGCAGTTTTCAACCTACAACGGTTCGGGCCTCCACTCGGTTTTACCCGAGCTTCACCCTGTCCATGGATAGATCACCCGGTTTCGGGTCTACTCCGTGCGACTCCCGCCCTATTCAGACTCGCTTTCGCTGCGGATCCGCACTTTGTGTGCTTAACCTCGCCGCACAGAGTAACTCGCTGGCCCATTATGCAAAAGGCACGCGGTCATCCGGCACTCAACTTCAGACACAAAGACTCTCGCTTACTCGTTCATAAAGCCACCGACGGCCTTGTCCTGATTGCTTGAGATTCTTTTCACGCTTCCGAGCATCCCGTTCTGCTCGAAAGGCTTCATAATAAACGAGCATCCATTTATGGCCTTTCGTACTTTCATTGGCCCCTTGATTGTGCTCGTCTACACGACGCTTAAGATTATTTGTATAGCCTATATATTTTGTCCCCTCTTCGTTCTTTAACAAATAGACATAATACATAGCCACACCTTGCGTCTGAAGTTGAGTGCCGGACTCCCACGGCTTGTAGGCAACTGGTTTCAGGTTCTTTTCACTCCCCTAACAGGGGTTCTTTTCACCTTTCCCTCACGGTACTGGTTCACTATCGGTCGCCAGGGAGTATTTAGCCTTGGAGGATGGTCCCCCCAGATTCCCACAGGGTTCCTCGTGTCCCGTGGTACTCAGGTACCTCCTGCGCTATTTTCGGTTTCGCGTACAGGGCTGTCACCTTCTACGGCCAAGCTTCCCAGCTTGTTCTGCTACCTACTCACAGATCGCGTTATGGAGGCCCTACAACCCCCCTCACTCACTTTAAGCCTCGAAAGCAATTTCTTGACAATGCCTTATCCTTTCAAGAAGATGATACTTTGCTCTTCCATCTTTGAGTTTTCGCTCTCGACGTCTTGCATCATTTTCACTCAGATAAGCTTCATAATAAACAAGTTTATATTGCTTATGCTT
>NZ_JIAK01000071.1 GCF_000620765.1 Desulfovermiculus halophilus DSM 18834 | reverse complement strand
TCGTGGCCTGCTCCCGTCCTGTGGTGGACGCCAAGTGGATGGAGAAGTCCCGGCAGGTGGGCACTTCTGGGCAGACGGTCAAGCCCAAGGTGTACTTGGCCATGGGTATCAGTGGATCGTTCCAGCACATGGGCGGGGTGAAGGGCAATCCGTTCATCGTTGCGGTGAACAACAACCCCAAGGCGCCGATCTTCCAGGTGGCCGACGTAGGGGTTGTGGAAGACATGCTGGAGTTCATCCCCGAGCTCAAGGACAAGGTGGAAGAAATAAAATAGGCTCTTCCCCACAAGAAGCTGGATTTCAGAAGCAGGGGACAGAAAACTTCAAAAATTCACAGATTCGGCGAAGAACCATAAAATAGCTGTTCTGCTCAAAGCAGATGGAGCGACTAAAAAAAGCCGGCCCGCGTAATGGGGCTGGCTTTTTTTATATGAAGAAGTTCTGACTGTTGTGTATTGAGCGATGGCTTGAGCTTTGTATGTTTGGTTCTGCCCACCCAGTAGACATGTATATTCAATGCAAGAGATTCTTCAGTCGCTATGCTCCTTCAGAATGACAAGAGCGGGCATCAAAACCATCCGGCGGGCCGCTATTCTCATGTTTGTTGGGTTAATCCAAATCGCTATCGGGATCGCTATCGTAATCGAAAGAATATGTCATTCGGTGTAGGAGGAACCCTCAGTTTATGCATATCGATCCCGATCCCGATCCCGATCCCGATAGCGATTACGAACCCGAAGAAAGAAAATCCCAACAAACGGATGCACTGGACGCTCATTCTTCGTTGGCGTAAGCGTGCCTGCGTCTTAGCAGGCATGGGTGTCCTGTGTAACAGAAAGGTAACATTTGGGGGCTGAAACGATCCACAGTGTATAGAGTCAGGAATGGGCGTGAGCTCACAAGCATAGCCCGTGTGTGGCCAAACGGTGACATCGGGTCGGGGGTAGCCAGAAAAAAAGGTACAAACGCAAAACATTGTTTTGATGTGCAGCCCCCATCTCCAAAGGCTGGTCATGGGTAACATGCTGGAATGAAATGTAAAAATGGAAATATGTGTATGAGAGCGCTATGTAACTAAAAAGTTTCTAGGTTCGGCATGCATCCTGCTAGAATTGAATGAGCGTTCAGGCGATCAGTTCCTTGGTAAACCCTAAAGGAGAAGATGCATGTCCAAGCCTGCTCACATGCTGAAGAAAAAGCGATCGGAAGTCTATGCTCAGGCAAAAGTCTCTGATTTCGGCCGGCGGGAGCCGGATTTTTCGACCATGGGCCGGAAGATCGACAATCAGTACGCCAAGCACCGGGACGTGGTCGTGGTTCAGGCCTGCCG
>NZ_JIAK01000070.1 GCF_000620765.1 Desulfovermiculus halophilus DSM 18834 | reverse complement strand
GGAAGTAAATAAAGAAGAAAGGAGGGTCTGATCACCGCCCTGGGGGTCCTATTTCAAAAGCCTTACCTGGGTCCGCTTTTGGCCGCCTTTGACATGTTTGCAGATAATCCGGTTCTGGGTGTCGGTCAGGGCAATTTTCCTTGGCGAATTATGGAGTATGAAGACAGAGAAGGATATCATGGAAGGTTTCACGGGAGTCGGCCAGCCCACTCCATCTATTTCACGCTGCTTCCTGAGTTGGGAATTATAGGAACAGTCATCTTTTTTCTGCTGGTGAAAAAAAATTTCGCTACTATTCGCAGAGTACGCAGATACGCCCGGGATGAGTTCAAACATGTCAATACAGAACAGGCTCAGTATTATGACAATATAGGACTCGGTTTGATGGGTGCATTTGTGGGATATTTTTTTAGTGGAATCTTCTTGTCTGTGTTATATTATCCTCATTTTTGGGTTTTTCTTGCCCTTCCTTTAGCATTGGAAAAATCAATGCTGAAACAGGAAGCCTTAGGTGGTCACGAAAATTGATGATGAACAAAAAAATCAAAGTAATGCAATTGACTGCTAATCTAGGTATGGGGGGGTTAGAACGAGTCGTTATCAACTTGTGTAAACATATGAATCATGATGTATTTGACGTATCTGTATGCTGCATCAAATATAAAGGGAAACTTGCTTACGAATTGGAAGGGACAGGGGTGCCGGTTTATATTTTGCAACAAACAGATAAAAAGAAGGACTATACAGCTTTTTGGCGTTTAAAGAAAATACTAAGTGAAAAAAAACCGCATCTTGTACATACTCACAACGCAAATTCATTTATTGACGGTGCACTTGCATCGTATTTGGCAAGAATTCCTGTTCTTATTAATACTGATCATGCACGTAAATTCCCAGGCCGATGGACAGAACGTGTTCTTGAAGCAGTTTTATCCCGATCGGCCGACAGATTTATAGCTGTGTCAGAAGAAACAAAACAAAATTTGATGCTTTATGAGAAGATCCCAGAAAGAAAAATCAATGTTATTCGTAATGGGATTGATGGAAAAGTTTATGATATTGTAATTGATGTGCAAAAGAAAAAAGAAGAGCTTGGTCTGCTTGAATATGACCATCTTATAGGCCTAGGTGTTCGTTTGACTCAGCAGAAAGGAATTGCCCACTTAATTGAAGCAGCACCCAAGATTCTGAGTCACTTTCCCAATACCGGGTTTGTTGTGGCTGGAAAGGGGGTTTTGCAACAAAGTCTTATTGCACTTGCAGCTCAACTTGGAGTAAGTAATCATTTCCATTTTATCGGTCCCCGACTGGACCTTCCGGAAATTCTTCAGGTCTTGGACTCGACTTTCAGGAATGAATTAGCGCGTACCACCTTACACCCTGAAATAGATTACAAAATTACTGTTGCGCCTGTAGAACCCACGCGTCTTGG
>NZ_JIAK01000069.1 GCF_000620765.1 Desulfovermiculus halophilus DSM 18834 | reverse complement strand
GTATGAGTTTAGCCCTTTGATAAACTAAGCTGCCATGTCCAATTCCGTCTCATTTTGGGTGTGGTTTCGCTTAATATAGTTTTTGCTCAGCTCTGTGACATGTTCGACTGGATTGCGCCCCTGCAGATACGATGTTCGAAAGATCGACATCAATACTGCCTGGGCATCTGCCCCGGCCTCTGAGCGGTTTTGCTGGGAGATCTTTCGGGAAATGACCGGTCCTCGAATTTGCTGCTCTGCATGACTGTTCTCTGGGCTCACATCATAATCAAGGAAAGTAAAAAGCTCTTTCTGATGTCGCTTCAGCCGCTTGATCAGCCTGTTGACATCTTTGTCCTTGGCTACGGTCTCCAGGAGCATTTCCAGGCGGTCATGCAGGCGTTTTTTGCGTCGCTCATAGACCTGACAATCAAGATGGTCTTTGTTGTCCCTCAGGCGAAGGGCATCCTTGAGCAGTCTTTTGAGCTTTTTGCGAAAGGATTTCCATTCATTGGACGTACTTCTCTTGTCCACCTTCACCAGTTCGGTGAAGAGGTGAAAGTAGCAGCGTTGTTTGGCCAAGGCCTTAAGTCTGTTGTAAGCACCCCAAAAATCACAGATGAGAATGCCTTCAAACAAGACCCCTAAGACTTGCTCCACCACCGGGGAGCCACGACATTTGCTGATGGTGTAATAGCAGTACTCTTTGGTGCAAAAGGCCCATAGCCAATACGTCACCCCGTCCAGCCGCCACCCGGTTTCATCGGCATGCAGGGCGGCACTGTGCCGTATCTGCTCCAGAATATGTTCATATTCCGGCCGAAGCAGATTGGCCAGCCTGATCCAGGATTGGGTCAAGCCGCCTGGGGTGACCGGAAAAGAGCACACAGTGCTTAATATTTTGACCACGTTTCGCACACTGATGCCTACTGCATAGTGGAGCCAAGCAGTGAGCACAACGAGCCGGATGCCCAAATTGGCATTGCCCATGGCTTCGGTCATTGGAGCAGTGACAAAGTCCCTGCAATTCGGACACCAATGCTTGTAGATCGTGATCTCGGTGACTTCCGGCTCAACCGGAGGGATCTCTTCGATATAGCGCGTGTGCGACTTGACCCCCGGCCCGACTCCGCCGTGGCAATGTGGACATTGGTCAAGCTTATGGTCTTGGTAGTGATCGATCTTATCCGGAATTTTGCGCCTGCTTCCGGGATGACCTTTTTTGCGTCCTGGTTTCTTGCGCTTTTTGCCTTTGCGCTTGTTCTCTTTGGTATAGGGCGGCTTTTGTCCCGAGGGAGTGCTTGCGGCTTGGCTCACGAGCTGGTCATACTTTTCAGCTTTCTCACCAAGCTCCAGGATCTTGGCTATTGCCGCTTCCCGATCCTGCATCTCCAGGATGGCGATGGCTTCTTCTCGTTTCATGAGAGGAGCCACCTCCTGAACTTGGCGTGCAGGGGATACACA
>NZ_JIAK01000068.1 GCF_000620765.1 Desulfovermiculus halophilus DSM 18834 | reverse complement strand
AACCAGATTGAGCAGCTTATACATGAAACCGCCGTGGCTTGAATGTGTTACCCGCTGGACCGGATTTTGTTCGAATTTTTATTGCAACAGCACATTTAGATAGTTGCCCGTATGAAATTTTGTCTGACTTTTTTCCAAAGCCATATGTTTTACGCACAATGGCTAGCACTGCTTGGTATTCCTGGCCTGCCAGCCTAGTTCGCGCCAAAGCTTCTAAGAGCTCATTAGCCAAGCGGGTATAACCATTTTCACATTGCGGACTGGCCATGGCGATCACCTATAGCTTAAGCAGTTCAATGAATTGAGCAATTTTGGCCTCAGGATCAGCATAGAGCTTTCGGATTCTACGTTTGACGATGTCATATGCACGCCAGTCATCAGAGCTTGGTTCTGGTGTGTGACGAGGGATATTTCCAGGGATGCTGTCCTTTAAATGATTTTTTAAATGCTTAGCCATGGCATTCCCCCTCTTTAACCAGCTTCATGATGTCGCTTTCTCGCCAACACGTAGTACGTGGACCAAGCTTGATGGGCTTGGGAAAACGACCAGATTTGACGCCGGCCCACCAGGTACTTCTGGAGACGGGAATGATTTTCAGAACTTGTGGAAGACGGAGAAGTGGGTCGATGTGTGGGTTTTGACTGTGCATTGAATCAGACCTCCATATGCTTTGTTGTCCATTACAGGACCACAAAAAGCATAATTGGAGATCAATATCTAAGGTCGTTTATTAAAAAAAATGGATTGTTAGGAACGTAGTGAAATCAATTTGTTAACGATCATGTGAAGACAGTGGTGGGACAATTTCGGAGGATTGGTGGGACAGCTATTGTCTCCGAAGAATTCGGCTAACTTTGGATTTGCTTATGCCCAAATCTTTGGCAATTTCGCGTGTGCTCAAGTTCTGTTCTCTCATTTCAAGAACTTTTTCTTTTTCAATTTCTTGTGGGGTTTTAATTGCACTGGTAGGATTATATAATGTGCTATAAGAAGTGGCTTCAAGCGCTCTTTTGATCGCAGTACCTAGACTTGAGGAATTCTGAGGCAGAGTTATTTGCATATATCGACATGAGACTTGGGTAAGTTCAAAAAGAGGGCCTCTATAATCTCCATCTTTGTCTGATAATGATTCTTCATCAAATGGATCGTTTTTATCACGGCAACAATAGGTCAATCCAATACGGTTAGGATCAATCTCCCTCAGCAGGACCGAAAGATCCCGGATCAGGCTTTGCAGCCTTGCGTGTTTCTTTTTTCTCAGCCTTCCTTCCGGACAAGTGGTGATAGCAATGTCCAACTTATTTTTAATTATTTGAAGATCTTCGGCCAGCGATACAAGACTTTTGCAGAGGCTTAATTTTCATTAATAGTTGCTCTCCTCTCGGAAATGCAGTATACTGTGATTAAAAGGAGAGCACCATGGATAAATCAATATTTCAAAATT
>NZ_JIAK01000067.1 GCF_000620765.1 Desulfovermiculus halophilus DSM 18834 | reverse complement strand
TTCAACTTTCGGGGCTAAAGATAGATTCCTTGCTGCCTTCAACTAATTGATGTTTTGAGATATTTTTTATTGAAGGATCCTTTCTCTTTGTGTATAATGTCGTTACGACGCAACAAAAACACAAAAAAGGAGAAAGGATCCAAATGCAGGCTAAAGATTTTATCCATGAGGGTCAAGTTGATGAGTGCAAGGCCAATCGCATTGACCATTTCTTCTCCTCATTTAATATAGCGACGATTTTGAACAGATGTCGAATACGTAAAGCTAAGGGTTTTGCAGCAAAAGATATATTTTTTACACTTTTCGCAGTCTCTTTCTTTGGAAAAGATTTTTACCATGACGTTATTGACAACAAAGATATAGAATTTGGTAAAGATGCCGTTTATGATTTTTTAAAACGTGAAACATTTAACTGGCGGAAGTTTATTCTTTGCCTTGCTGTCCAGATTATCCTGTTCTTTGAAAAATTGACCAGTAAACAAAGAGAGAAGGTCTTAATCGTTGATGATTCTACCCTTGAAAGGCCAAGGTCAAAAATGGTTGAACTTTTAGCCAGGGTCTATGATCATGCCGATCATAGATTTCTCAAGGGCTTTCGATTCCTTTCTGTTTGCTGGTCAGACGGAGCGAGCTTTCTGCCTTTGGACTTTGCCCTATTATCTTCTGCCAAAAAGAAGAATAGATTGCAGGAAGTAACCAAAAAGATGGACAAAAGATCATGTGGATACAAACGCCGGATAGAAGCTCAAAGTAAAGCAACTGACCTTTTGGAGCCGATGATACAAAGAATCCTGAGCATGGGCGTTCGGGCCAATTACCTGCTCATGGACAGTTGGTTTACCATGCCTGCCACCGTAGCCAAGCTCAGAAAGCATATCCACGTAGTCGGCATGATCAAAAAAACGCCCAAAATCCTGTATTTTTTCAAGGGCAAGCGCCGAACTGTGGACGGCATTTATCGTCTTCTCAAAAAGCGCCCAGGCCGGGCAAAGCTGCTGGCCAGTGCTTTGGTGACTATGAAAGATGGAAGCCCAGCCAAAATCGTCTTTGTCCGGGACCGCCGGAAGAAGGATTGGTTGGCAATTTTGACCACCGATATCCATCTGCCGGATGAAGAGGTGGTCAGGCTCTACGGGAAACGCTGGGACATCGAGGTCTTCTTCAAGATGAGCAAGCAGCATCTTGGCCTAGAAAAAGGCATCCAGACCAGGGACTTCGATAGCCAGATCGCCCATACTTCCATTGTCATGGTCCGCTACATGTTCTTGGCCTTGGAGCAGCGTCGTCAAGATGATCCCCGGACATTCGGGGCCTTGTTTCGGGCCTGTTGCGAGGAAATGAAAGACCTCAGCTTTATGATGGCCTTGCAGCGCATTCTCGAGCTAGCCATAGCCAAGCTACAGGCAGCAGGTGACTTTGTAGAGGAAATCTACCAGGCCCTAATTTCCGCCATATTCGGGACAGCAATCGACTTTTTCGGCCTAAATAAGGAATTATGTCAAAGATCTTAGCTTGTTGAATGCAATAAAGTTACGCCGAAAGTTGAGT
>NZ_JIAK01000066.1 GCF_000620765.1 Desulfovermiculus halophilus DSM 18834 | reverse complement strand
CAACCAGATTGAGCAGCTTATACATGAAACCGCCGTGGCTTGAATGTGTTACCCGCTGGACCGGATTTTGTTCGAATTTTTATTGCAACAGCACAATTATAAAGGTAACAACACTGGCCAAAAAGAGCATAAACACCTGCCTGGTTTTTATGCCCTGCCAAACATTATCCAAATACACCTTGAAACCCTGCCTGCTATTCGGTTCAGGACTTTGTAAGGAAAAAAGGATCAAAAAGCCCACCGGAATGGCTATAAAGGGAAGAAAGAAAGGATAAAACCATCCCAGCGTAGCAAGAATTCCGCCGATAGCTGGATAACTTGCCGTACCTATGTTAAGAATGGTGGCGTTGTAGCCCATGGCTGCTGCAAGCTCATTGCCTGAATAAAGGTCACCTATAATGGTGGCGTTAAGGGAGGCCAGGGAGGCCGCCCCCATCCCCTGCAAGAAACGCAAGGCCAACAGGAGGTTGAAATCCCGTACAAAACCACATGCGCCTCCGGCAATGCCAAACAGCATCAAAGCGGGAACCAATATTCTTTTTCTGCCCCAGAGGTCTGCCAGCACTCCGAGCACAGGGGCTAAAAAAATACCGGGCAAGGTGAATACTGTGATCAGCAGCCCCACAGAATGAACAGGTATATCAAGTTCCCGGGCCATGGCTGGAAAAACGGGGGTTATACTGGATACCCCCATGACAGCGCTCAGCGTAACACCAAAGATCAGCTGAAGGTTGGGATCCAGATAGAGAGGCCTTTGCCTGGCCGATTTCATGCAGACTCGCCCACTCGTTTCAGGAAGTCCAGGGCGCCTTCGGCCTGAATGGCCCTGGCAAGGCTTGAAAGCCCAGGGATGAAGCGGGCATTATCGATCCGCAGCATATATGGAGAGCCTAAGCCCGACGGATCGACTCCCGTGTGCTCCACCACGATGGCCGCAGCCCCGGAGGCGGCCATCTCCCGGTAGTGGTCCAGCAGCAAGGAACTGACCGTGCCGTCCGGGTTGGCGTATCCGAGATAAAGGGGCGTCATCATGATCCGGTTTTTAAAGACCGCCCTGTTTGTCCTCAATGGGCTGAAAAGCCTGGGTCCTGCTGCCATGGGTGTTTTTCCTCCTTATTCCTGTTTTTGTACGTTCCCTATCGCCTCGGGCTACTGCGTCTGCCCTAAAAGATTTCCGTAATACTCCCAGCCACCGCCCAGGGCTTTGTACAGCCTGATCCAGGATTGGGTCAAGCCGCCTGGGTGACTGGAAAAGAGCACACAGTGCGTAATATTTTGACCACGTTTCGCACGCTGGTGCCGACTGCATAGTGGAGCCAAGCAGTGAAAACCACGAGCCGGATGCCCAAATTGGCATTGCCCATGGCTTCGGTCATTGGAGCAGTGACAAAGTCCCTGCAATTCGGGCACCAATGCTTGTAGATCGTATGCTTTGTGACTTCCGGCTCAAGGGGCGGAATGTCTTCGATATAGCGCTCGTGAGATTTGATGCCCGGCCCGACTCTTCCGTGACAATGCGGACATTGGTCAAGCTTATGCTCTTGATAGTGATCGATCTTATCCGGAATTGTGCGTCTGCTTCCTACATGACCTTTTTTGCGCCCTGGTTTCTTGCGTTTTTTGCCTTTGCGCTTGTTCTCTTTGGTATAGGGCGGCTTTTGTCCCGAGGGAGTGCTTGCGGATTGGCTCACGAGCTGGTCATACTTTTCAGCTTTTTGGCCAAGCTCCAGGATCCTGGCTATAGCCGCTTCCCGATCCTGCATCTCCAGGATGGCGATGGCTTCTTCTCGTTTCATGAGAGGAGCCACCTCCTGAACTTGGCGTGCAGGGGATACACA
>NZ_JIAK01000065.1 GCF_000620765.1 Desulfovermiculus halophilus DSM 18834 | reverse complement strand
AGAGCTGAGCAAAAACTATATTAAGCGAAACCACACCCAAAATGAGACGGAATTGGACATGGCAGCTTAGTTTATCAAAGGGCTAAACTCATACACCAATTGAAATAGCGCCGTCATGTCTCCAACAAAAGATACGAGCCGCATGTTGACTTGATTTTTCGTCATCTATGTGTCAGGGAAATGGCTGCTCGTAGCTCTGCAGATAGTGCGGTAGAACAGCAAGCATTCAGAGGGATGGAAGATCCTGGAAAAATCATCATTGCGAGCATCTGAAAGGTTCGTGGCAATCTCATCCCAGCATCCAGAGATTGCTGCGGCGAAGACGCCTGGAAATGATGTATTCCCCCACACCGGCACCCCCTGAACGGATACAGTTTCCTTATGCTCAAAGATATCGTTGAACTCGCCCGCCCCCACCAATACATCAAGAACTTCTTTGTCTTCCTGCCCGCGTTCTTCGCTTTCAAGCTCCACCAGCCTGGTGTTATTGGGAGTTCATTTGTTGTCTTTGCCGCTTTTTGCCTGGTAGCCAGCGGCGTCTATATCCTGAATGACCGGCAGGACCGCTTCGACGACCGCAAGCACCCGGAAAAGCAGCACCGCCCCATAGCCTCAGGCAGAGTCACATCTACCCAATCGCTTGTATTATTGGCACTTTTCTTGCTGGGGGGGTATCGCTCGCCGCATACTCCGGACCGCTGGTCCTGGGCCTCATAGCATCCTACATACTTCTGAACATCGCCTACTCCTACAAGCTTAAGCACCAGCCCATCATCGACATCACCTGCATCTCTATCGGCTTTGTCCTCCGCCTGTTTGCCGGAGCTGCGGCCACAGGGGTCAACCTGTCCCATTGGATCATCGTCATGACATTTTTGCTGGCCTTGTTCCTCGCCCTGGCCAAGCGCCGCGACGATGTCTTGCTCTGCAACACGACCGGCCAACAAACCCGCAAAGTCATTGATGGGTACAATATTAAATTTCTCGACGCCGCGATGGTTATGACCGCGTCCATCGTCATACTGGCCTATATCCTCTGGTCCATCTCCCCAGCCGTGACCGCCAAGCTCTCCAGTTCGTACACCTTCCTGACCGCAATTTTCGTGGTCCTCGGGATTTTACGCTATATGCAGATCGCTTTTGTGGAGGAGAAGTGTGGGAGCCCGACAAAGGTGTTGTTGCGGGATGGGTTTGTGCAGATGACTTTGGTGGGATGGTTGGGTAGTTTTGTTTGGATATTGTATGTATAACTTTGGGATATCTTATGAACATCAGTGAAGATTTTAAAGAAAATCTATATCTTTTCATAATTTTAATAAGTATGTCCTTTTCTATAGTTATACAATCTTATTTAAACCCTAATGGCTTTTTAAGTCCCGACTCTACGAATTATTTATCAGTAGCTAAAAATCTTTTAAATGGAGATGGCTATGTTTTAGGTCATGACTTAAGGAGAGAGCCTTTTGCTGTCTGGCCGGTAGGATATCCAACATTGATATTCATTGTGGCCAAAATTTCTAACTTATCAGTCTTTTGGGCTTCCAAGCTTACTAATATTCTCTTAATTTTAGGTATATTGATTACAATACGAAAAACATTCAGGAGACAATCTTATCTTTATGCTTTAGTTTTATTTTTTTCATCTTTTATATGTATTTACAGCTACACATGGAGTGAAACATTATTTATATTTCTTTTACTACTTTTTTGCTTGTCTATATATTCTTTACTCAAAACAGAAAAACCGAATAACTTTAATTATATACTTATTTTTTTAACATCTATATCTTTATTTATGAGTAGATATATAGGTGCATTTAGCTTTGGAGTTATAGCAATATTAGCGCTATACTATCTATTCATAGAAAATAATAAAAAAAGATCCATAAAACTAATACTTATTTCTTTTGGCGCAATTATCGTTACCAGTTGATAACCTAAGATAACCTAACCAGCTGCCGCCTGGACCCACGCCGTGGATGAAAGGACGGTGTTAGGTCTCTC
>NZ_JIAK01000064.1 GCF_000620765.1 Desulfovermiculus halophilus DSM 18834 | reverse complement strand
GATTAAGGTGATCATCAGGTGGCTCCATTAAGTGCACATAAACTGGCCCTATTAGCGTGATCATGGACTGGCCCTATTACCGCGGTCACTGACACGCACCCATTAGTATTTCATACATTTGAAATTATAGACCGGTATTTACCGCCCTTTCCTCTAGATATCCTCTCAGTATAGTCAAACTGCAAATCTATGGAATAGCCCAATCGTTTTCTAAGCTCCTTCACGACCTTGTGTTCAGTATCATCTGTATACCCATTGTCCGGAACTATTACAACGGTAAGACTATCAATATCATCTTGAATATATTGAGCTTCCTTTATTGGAAGACTTTTTAATACCGGACTGAGCCTTCCTACCCGTCTGCCTTCAGGAGTCTGGATATAATCGTCGGACCTGCCCATAACATTGGCTACAACAGGGAAAGGCAAGCCACATGAGCACGTGTCCGAGGAGAGGGTGACCATATCCCCTATTTTATAGCGGATAAGCGGCATGACAGGGTTTATCAAGCTCGTGCAGACAATTTCAGCTTCTTCACCTCCCTGGGCAGGTTCACCCTGCTCATTGATAAATTCAACAACACTGTAGTCACTATGTACATGATAGCTTCCACAAGAACACTGGGCAATAAAAACACACATCTCTGCTGACCCATACTGATCAAATACAGGTGACTTGAATGCCTGTTCAATTGTTTCACGCATATCATCAAACAATGTTTCCGCTGATGTTATAATTGCCTTTAATTTATTTTTTATATTTATATTATTATTTACTATATATTGAGCTAATGTGTACACACTAGATGGATAAGCATCTATATAACAAGGCTTGAACCTTTCAAGTTCATTTATTATTGACTTCATGTTCTCATATAAAAAATGATATGAAGAGAAATATGTATTATTTTGAAACCAACTTCTTCTCCAGTAAGGTTCTTTTTTTTGTTCTATAGGCACAACCAGTCGACCTCCAATGGTCGCCTTTGCCTCTCTTGGATCAATATGTAACGTTTGTAACCACCTATCATAGAATGCATAATTAATTTGTCTAACATTATTGTTGCAATATATATTAAGTGGGGTACCTGTCGTTCCTGTCGTGCATATCTTGAATAATCTTTTGACATCATATTTTGTGGATATTAATTCTTTTTCATAATCTCTGATTGTTTGCTTTTCAAGATAAGGTATTGTCAGCAAATCAGAATAATCGTTTATTCGATCTGCTTTTATTCCTTCAAAATCAAAAAGTTTTTTATAATATGGAACTTCATTATACGCCGTTTTTATAACATTTTGCATATTGATTAATTGATTATAAACAATATATTCTTTAGATTTATATAGATTATTTGTATATTTTTGAAGATATTCGTCATATTTTCCTTTATGTCGAACGCGTTCTACATGAAGCCCATATAAAGAAACTAAAATATTTTGCACAAAAACAGGACAAATATCATACCAGTTATAGATTTTATTTATATTTATCATCATTACCTATGAGCTTAAAAGAGAATATATAACGAGACGGGAATCTACACTTCAGTATCTTAAATTTGCATTATCTTGCTAATGATTCTCATTGAACGTTGTCCGTAACAATCCCCTTCCTGCGCAAAATTTCACGGTATAGAGCTTCATAGTTACTTACCATACTCTGCACAGAAAAATGTTGGTAAAATCTTTTTTTTGCTTCCTTCCCAAGGTTATACCTCTCAACATCATTGCCTAAAAGCCGACAGACAACTTCGGATAATTCCCCGGATTTTTTTGGTGTGATCAAAAACCCGCTTTTGGCATGCTCGATCGCATCTTTATTCCCCCCCCACCCTGGTGGCTACTATTGCCCGCCCGGCAGCCATTGCCTCAAGCAGGACCAAAGGCAACCCCTCCCATTCTGATGGCAACACATATATGTCCAACAGGAGTTTCAGGAATCGATTGCCTCTGCGGTCAAATTAGCAACAATTACAATGCGTTGCATACATATAAATTGTAGAACCTATGCCATTACAA
>NZ_JIAK01000063.1 GCF_000620765.1 Desulfovermiculus halophilus DSM 18834 | reverse complement strand
CCCATCTTTACGCTTAACTTCGCAAAATTAGCTTAAAATTTGCCTGGATTAACTTGCCAAAAATCCGTAACCACCTGAAAATACGTAGTTACTTTAGTTATACGGTCTTTTGTAGTGACTACGAATGCAAAACTGCTTATTGACAGAATGGCCAGCCATGATAAACTCCTTGCATGTTCATCAGGGAAACAAAAAGAAAGTACAAGAATTCTAATAAGTTATATTATACACATAAGTTAGTTGAGTCAATTCGTACTCCGGATGGCCCCAGGCAAAGAGTTGTGCTTAATCTGGGCACCTTGGAGCTTTCGAAAGATAAATGGACTGAGCTGGCTCAACGTATTGAAGAACTTATTTCTGGCCAAAAACGATTGCTCCCATGTGCCACTGAGATTGAAAGCCTTGCCCAGCACTATAACAAGCTCTACGTCAGGCAACAGCTTGCTAACACAAACGATATAGATAAACGTGAGCATGATTTCCAAAGTGTAGACGTGAATGTTCTAAGATCCTCAGAAGCCAAATCCATTGGCAAAGAGCATCTTGCTTTCCAAACCTTGCAAAAGCTTGGGCTTATCGATCTTTTTGAACGACTGGAGTTTACGCAAAACCAAATTAATATGGCTGTACTCTCGGTTATTGGACGGCTCATCCATCCAAGCAGTGAACACGAACTTAAAAGATATGCAAAAGAAGACAGTGCCCTAGATGAACTCTTGGGAACTGATTTCTCGCGAATCAGTCAAAACGCCCTGTATGAGGTATCCGATCTTTTGCTCTTACATAAACAGACTATTGAACAGTTTCTCAGGACCAATACCAAAAAGCTCCTGGGACTTTCAGAATCCATCATCCTCTATGACTTAACAAACACCTACTTCGAAGGTGGCGCTCTGCTCTGTGAAGAGGCCGAGAATGGCAGATCGAAAGACAAGCGAAATGATCGACCTCAAATCACTGTCGGCCTTGTCCTGGATGGGGATGGATTCCTCAAGTTGAGTCAAACATTTCGCGGCAATGTCAGTGAACCTTCGACCATGGTGGAGATCATCGAAAGTCTGCATAGAAAAGCGCAGGGAACAAATCCTCCTTTGCCTTTGGATCCGCCAACAGTGGTCATGGATGCCGGCATAGCTTCAGAAGATAATCTCAACATACTCAAAGAGCGGGGCTTTTGCTATATCGTTGTTTCCAGGTCCCGTCCCAAGGATATACCAAAGCAAGATTTTACCCAGATCAAAAAAGGTGTCCATGCCCACAGCTTTCAGCGAGGAGAAGAAACCTTCCTTCACTGCTGGAGTGAAGCCAAGACAAACAAAGAGCAGGCTATCGTCCAAAAGATGCGGATCAAAATGGAGGCAGAACTGACCAAGCTCCGTGATGGATTAAGTATAAAAGGAAGACTCAAAAACTATGACAAGGTTCTGGAGCGTATAGGGAAACTCCGTAAACAATACACTCGTGTTTCCAAGGGCTTTACCATCAATGTCCAGCAAGAAGGGAAAAATGCTGTCCACATCACCTGGAGCTTTGATGAGAAGAGCCTGGGGAAGCCATATGATGGCACCTATTTTCTGCGTACAAATCGCACCGACCTCACAGATGAGCGGTTATGGAAGACATATATAATGCTCAATACGGTTGAAGACGGTTTTCGGTGCTTAAAGAGCGAATTGGGGCTCCGTCCCAATTTTCACCAAAAAGGCGAGAGAATAAAGGGGCATATCTTCATAACTATCCTGGCATATCATCTCTTGCATATGATCCAGTATCATCTGCATCAGGCCGGGATCCATCATCGCTGGTCAACGATCAGATCATGGCTTGGCACTCATTGCATTTTGACCACCAGTCTGCCCCGGGAACAAGGTGGTGTTGTGCATGTACGGCATTGTACAACAGCTACTCTGCATCAATCCGAGGTGTATTCAGCTCTGGGCATACGAAGCGTTCCGCTCAAGCCAAGGAAGACGATAACGCAATAAATGTAGTGACCATAAAATTAAGTGATTTTAAGACAACTCACCGTTTTGACTGACAGTCTTGTCGCCGCCCCCATAAACGTGGG
>NZ_JIAK01000062.1 GCF_000620765.1 Desulfovermiculus halophilus DSM 18834 | reverse complement strand
CTTTCAGCTTTCAGCTTTCAGCTTTCAGCTTTTATCTTTTTTCTTAATCTCTTTCAGCTTTGAGCTTTCAGCTTTCAGCTTTGAGCTACCAATATGATAAAATCAGAGTCAGAATTCAAAATCCTCAGAGCCCTGGAGTCCAACCCGAACTTCTCCCAGCGGGAGCTGTCCAAGAAGGCCGGCATTTCCTTGGGCAAGACGAATTATTGTCTCAATGCCCTGATCGAAAAAGGCCTGATCAAGACCTCCAATTTCAAGAACTCCAAGAACCGGACCGCCTATCTGTACAAGCTGACCCCCAAGGGGATGGAGGAAAAAGCCCGGGTCACCGTCCGCTTCCTGCGGCGGAAGATGGAAGAGTTTGATGCGCTGGAAAAGGAGATTAAGGAGCTACGGGCCGAGGTGGACGAGTTGCAAGAGGATAGCTCAAAGCTCAAAGCTGAAAGCTTTTAGCTGAGTGAATGAAACTTCTCATTCTTGAGCATGGAGGTGGACCCCAAAGGTTGGACAGCCTGATGGGTGCGGTAAGCTATTGGCTGTGAGCTTCAAACTCATGATGGTACCGGAGCAAAAATCTCTTCAAAGTATTTATTCACAGATCAATAAAATTGTACAATTTGGTGATAATATGGCTACTCATACATATTCGCCTTTTCAGGCAGCCATAGATGCTGTCGAGGCTCTCCCAGTTGAGGACAGACGAGATCTCCTTGAAATTTTGCGAGCACGGATGGCCGAGGACAGACGGGAAGAAATTGCAGCCAATGCTGCTGAAGCCTTGGCCGCAGTTAGAGAAAATCGTGCTCGGTTTGGGGATTTGGAAGAGCTCAAAAAAGACCTGCTGGATGACTGATGTATCAGCTTGCTTGGTCACAAAGTTTTAAGCGGGCCTTCAAAAAGGCTGCAAAGAACCAACCAGACCTCACCCCATGAAATCTCTTCTCATTTCATCGGGGGGCATTTTAAGGCCAAAAAACGGCCCAATTTTGAGCACATTTATCATTAATTCAGTGGCTTGGTTAGGTCCGACCCCAGCCCATGGAGATAGCATGAAATATAATCAAGATATACGTTGGCTACAGCGATTCAAGAACTATCAAAAGGCCCTTGCTCAGTTGCGTAAGTTCATCTCCAAGGGGGAGTTGTCAGAATTGGAGGAACAGGGGCTGATCAAGGCCTTTGAATATACATATGAGCTGGGCTGGACTACGTTAAAAGATTTTTTGGAATATCAGGGCCATGCTGGGATCTATGGCTCGCGGGACGCGATCCGGAAGGCATTTGAACTCAATCTTGTTCAGGATGGCCAGGGCTGGATGGATATGCTGGAAAGCAGAAACAAGACATCACATACCTACAATGAAGAAACAGCAGAGGAAATCTGTCAGGCTGTACAAACCCGCTATTTCCAACTCTTGGAGCGACTGGAAGCAACCATGCAGTCGCTGGTGCAAAACGAGGGAAGGATGTGATGGGCGTATCCACCGGTGTGCGGGATTTGCCCCGGTCGCATTTGGAAAAAATCAAGCGTGTTCTTGCCCGGTATCCGCAGGTTGAGACAGCCATCCTGTTCGGCTCCTGGGCCAAAAGGACGGCCAAGCCAGGGTCGGATATCGATATCGCCCTGAAGGGAGATAGCATCAATCTGCAGGTGTTGAACAGGATCACCCGTGACGTGGATGATCTGCTCATTCCTAATGCCGTTGACCTGTGCATATATGACAGAATAGATGACCCGGATGTCTTGGAGCACATCCATAGAGTGGGAGAACTATTGTATTTCAGGGATGCAAGCTCGAGCTGAAGGCAAAGAGGCATGAAGATGGCTTCATGAGTTATCGACAGAAAACTCGTCAGGGTTCTTCGAAGTAGCGCGTGGAATTCTCCTTCTTTGATTTCGGCCTGATTTTCTCGTAGTGGCTGCGGGAAATTGAAGAGCCAAAAATCACAAGAAAGCAATTCAAGATGCGCCTGCAAAAAATATGTTTTTGCAGGCAGTGTTAAGTTTTAAGTTGAAAGTTTTAAGTGAAATCAAATAGTTGTAAATTTTAATTTGTGCGTTTAACCCCAG
>NZ_JIAK01000061.1 GCF_000620765.1 Desulfovermiculus halophilus DSM 18834 | reverse complement strand
TGTCAGTGACCGCGGTAATAGGGCCAGTCCATGATCACGCTAATAGGGCCAGTTTATGTGCACTTAATGGAGCCACCTGATGATCACCTTAATCGGGCCACCTCATGATCGGCCTAATGAGGCCAGCTCATGATCACCGTAATGGAGCCACTCAGGTGATTAAGTAGCTTCCTTGCCATTTTGAAGGTTTCGAACCTCCCTCATTAAGGATATCTCCCTGGAAAGACAACACTTCCAAGGAGGTACAATGTCAAACAGGAGGTTCGAAATGTATCAGTACCAGCACGTCATCCACCGGATGCGCCTCGGAGATTCAGACCGGCAGATCCAGAAAGCCGGGCTCATGGGGCGCACCAAAGCCTCTGCCGTAAGGGAAAAAGCCAGGGAAAACGGCTGGCTGGACCCGTTGTCTTCTATGCCGGACGAAGCCGTTTTAGAGGACACTTTCGGCTCAAAACCTCAAGCACCCACCCCATCAAAGATCGAGCCTTACAAGGACCAGGTTGCCCAATGGTTCGATGAGGGAATCCAGGGCACTACCATTTATGATGCCTTGGTCCGGGATCACGGCTTTGCCGGCTCCTACTCCTGTGTGCGCCGTTTTCTGAAGACCCTCAAGGCCACGCAGATCAAAACCTCGATCAAGCTCACCTTCAAGCCCGGAGACTCCGCTCAGGTGGATTTCGGGAAGGGGCCTAACATTACCGATTCCCATACCAGCAAGCCTCAAAAGACCTGGATTTTCGTCATGACCCTGGCCTGGAGCAGGCATATGTACGCTGAGATCGTCCCTAACCAAACGGTCGAAACCTGGCTTGGTTGCCACAGACGGGCCTTTGAGTTCTTTAACGGCGTCCCGGCCAGCTTACGTATCGACAACCTCAAGTCCGCTATCACCAGGGCATGCTTCTATGAGCCGGAAGTGCAGCGTGCTTACGAAAATCTGGCTCTTGGATATGGCTTTAAAATCGATCCCTGCCCAGTTGCAGATCCCAAGAAAAAAGGCCGGGTCGAGTCAGGGGTTAAGTATGTCAAAAACGCCTTTGTCCCCTTGCGGAAATTCCGGAGTATCGCTGAGGGTAACCGGCAGCTAACCCAATGGGTTATGGAAGTCGCCGGCAATCGCATCCACGGCACAACCCATGAAAAGCCCCTGGTCAGGTTTGAGCAGACCGAACGCTTTGTTCTTCACCCCTTGCCCCAGATCCCGCCGGAACTGGCGGTTTGGAACCAATGCAAGCTGCACGGGGACTGCCATATTTGTGTGGACAAATGTTACTATTCAGCCCCTTATATCTACGCCAATCAAACCTTGTGGGTGAAGAGCCTGGAGAAAACAGTATATATCTTCAACGGCCATGAGCTGGTGGCTACGCATCCCCGGCTGTTCACCCCCGGCAAGAAGTCCACCAATAATGACCACTATCCGCCAGAGGCCCAGGCGTATTTGATGCGTGATCCCCAGTGGTGTCTGGCCCAAGCAGAGAAGATCGGCCCCTACTGCCGTGAAGTTGTTGACGAACTCTTCGCTGACAGGGTCCTGGAAAAGCTCAGGGCAGCTCAAGGGCTTATCAGCCTCAAGAAAAAGTACGGGGCCAAATCCCTGGAACTGGCCTGCAGGCGGGCCGTCGCCTACTTGAGCCCCAAATATCAGACCGTAAAGAGCATCCTCAAACAAGGATTGGAGCATGAGCCTATCGAGAGACAAGCTCAGCTCCCTTTGGATGAGGTCTATACCGGACAGGGCAAGTACACCAGGCCACCGACTGACATGTTTCAATAACAGCGGGACGCAAGCTCGTCCCGGCCTGAGTTCGTGCTCCTCGTCAGGGACGAGCCCTATACACACAATCCATCAAGGAGTAACATTATGCAGCCCAGACCAGATATAACACCTCTGCTCAAAAAGCTTCGACTTTCCGGTATGCTGGAGTCTTTGGAGATTAGAAATAAACAGGCAATCTCCGATAAAATGGCCTACACCGAGTTTTTATCCCTGCTCTTAAGTGACGAGGTGGCCAGAAGAGATCAGAAAAAGTTTACCTCCAGAATGAGAAAAGCCGGATTTAGAAGCAGTAAGACCCTGGAAGAATTTGATTTTGACTTCAACCCCAAGATCGACAAGCGACAACTCTATGATTTGGCCACCTGCAAGTTTATTCACGAAAAAGCATGCGTGCTCATGACTGGTCCCTGTGGAACAGGCAAAAGCCATATTGCCCAAGCCTTGGGCCATTACGCGGTTCGCCAAGGCATCGACGTCCGCTTCACCACCCAGAGCAAGCTGCTGGCCACCCTTCATGCATCTAAAGCCACACAGACGTATGCCAAGCAATTCAAGGCCTTCTCCCAAGTCCCTTTGCTCATTATGGATGACTTCGGGCTCAAGCCGGTCCGTCCCCCGCATGACGAAGACTTGCACGATCTCGTGGCCCAAAGATATGAACATGCATCCACCATCATTACAAGCAACCTTGATTTCCAGGAATGGGACCGGGCCTTTGAAAACAAGCTTTTGGGATCAGCTACCATCGATAGACTCCGGCATGATGCCTACCTGGTCTATTTGGATGGGCCCAGCTACAGGAAACCAAAGCCAAACCAAGCTCTCAAAAAAGAGGTGGAAAAAAGCCAAAAATCAGCCTAAAAAATGGGGGGTTCGCAACCTCAAGATGGCCACTTAAAACTGGCCCCATTAGGGCGATCATAGGGTGGCCCGATTAGCCGATCATGGGTGGCTCCATTGGGGTGGTCAATGACA
>NZ_JIAK01000060.1 GCF_000620765.1 Desulfovermiculus halophilus DSM 18834 | reverse complement strand
CTAATAAAGAACTGCAAACGCGGACTTGAACCGCCAATCACGCTTCCAGCGTGATTAACAGCCACCCGCTCTGCCGATTGAGCCACCGGGCGTCGCCGTGAACAGAGAGATGTATAAACAAAACCGCCTTCACCGTCAACCATTTTTTCAGAACATATCTGGAACCCTGCGTTTTGCGCATCAAACACCGGACGGCAGGGGCATTTCCGGACGCCTTGGCCGCACTGGGGCTCGCTGCACAATCATTTGCCCTTTCCTTTCTTTCCGTGCTATCTGCACTCCCATCATACTCGGCTGATTTTTCCAATGAACAGTATAAGGAGGCATTCATGAAAGACGTGGTTATTGTCAGCGGAGCCCGGACAGCTGTGGGCACATTTTTGGGGACCCTGAAAAACGTACCGGCGGCTGAGCTCGGAGCTGTCTGCATCCGGGAGACATTGAAAAAGGCCAAGCTCAAGCCCAAGGGCTCCCAAGCCATGCTGGACAACGCCCCGGACAAGCTGAAGGGCGCAGGGAGCATCGATCTGGAATCAAAATACATGCAATGGGACGACGCCCACCAGGAAATCGAGGTGGATGAAGTGATCATGGGCAATGTGCTCCAGGCCGGACAGGGACAAAACCCCGCCCGGCAGGCCACCATCTACGCCGGCATGCCCAAGGAGGTCCCGGCCTTTACCGTGAACAAGGTCTGCGCCTCGGGGATGAAGGCTGTGGCCCTGGGGGTCCAGGCCATCCGTTCCGGGGACGCGGAGGTGATCATCGCCGGAGGGATGGAGAACATGAGCATGGCCCCATACGCCCTGCCCAAGCTACGGGAGGGGGCCCGGATGTTCAACGCCGAGGCCCGGGACCTGATGGTCCACGACGGGCTGTGGGAGCTCTATTACGGCTATCACATGGGCATGACCGCGGAAAACATCGCCGATCTGTACAATATCAGCCGGGAGGAGCAGGATAAGCTGAGTCTGGAAAGCCACAACCGGGCCAGGGCGGCCACGGCAAACGGGACCTTCAAGGAGGAGATCGTTCCGGTTACCATTCCCCAGCGCAAAAAGGACCCCATTGTGTTTGATGTCGACGAACGGCCCATGGACACCACCCTGGAGAAAATGGGCAAGCTGCCCCCGGTATTCAAAAAGGACGGCACAGTCACCGCCGGGAACGCCTCCGGGATCAATGACGCCGGAGCCGCCCTTCTGCTCATGAGCCGGGAAAAGGCCGAGGCCCTGGGTTTGGAGCCCCTGGCCGTGGTCAAGAGCTTCTCTCCCGGAGGCATCGATCCGGCATATATGGGCCTGGGCGTCATTCCAGCCACCAGGCTGGCCCTGAGCAAGTCCGGCTGGAACATGAATGATGTGGATCTGGTGGAGCTGAACGAGGCCTTTGCCTCCCAGGCCCTGGCCTGCATCCGGGAACTGGACATGGACCAGACCAAGACCAACCCCAACGGCAGCGGGATCTCCATCGGCCATCCCATCGGGTGCACCGGGGCCAGGATCGCTCTTACCCTGGCCATGGGCATGAAGCGGCACAACCTGGCCAAGGGCCTGGGGACCTTGTGTATCGGCGGGGGCATGGGCTACGCCATGACTTTGGAAAGGCCGTAAGACGGAGGTCAGAGATCAGAGGAAAGAAGAGAGAGCAGCGTCACCTCTGGCCATTGACACCCAGTTTGATCTGGGATGAAACGTGTGTGGTGATATCAGAATTCCCAGGAAGGGCGACCGGCGGTCGCCCTTCCTGGCCAGGCTCCAGCCTGGCTCTTCTCTACATAGGGTAGGACCTGCACGTTCGCTGGAGTGATACAAGCCTCAAGTATAAAAAGGCGGCCTTGCGGCCGCCTTTTTATATGGTCACTGCCTGTACTTCCTGTCCTTGGAGCAGCAGGCTGAGTCTGCCCTGCTCATCCTTATGCAGTCTCACATCCACATCGCTTCCACCGGCCAACTCCGGATGCTTTCCGCGCAAGACGGCCAGATCCATTTCTTCCAGGGCGGTTTTCAGGACCTCGATCCTGGCTTCCAGCTCCGGATCGTTGCTCTGCGGTCCTTTCAAGGCCTGGTTCACTGCCCGGGTATAGGCCCGTTTGGCTGCCGTGTGTACACAATGCCTGCTGACATTGAGCCGGATCTGCATACTCTCCCCATGCCTTGAAAGGACAGATCTGAACATCACAAAAAGGCGAATGCTTATTGCTACAACTGAGTTTCGTTTTTTCCCGTCATTCCCGCGAAAGAACGTCATCCCGGACCCCGATCCGGGACGGGAATCCAGGCTCTTCGACTCAGAAAGGAGCGGTCAAAGCTTGTGCCTTGTCATTCATCATCTGTCGCAATACAAGAAACACCCCCCCAGCCCCCCTCAAGGGGGGACAAAGAAGAGGGAGCGACAGATTAAGGTTGATTTTTCACCCGCAAGGCTTTCCACTATATTGCCCGGCACTCACTTGCATGGCAAAATTTTGTGCCTGAATGGGACATTGATATCGCATGTGAGTACCGGGCGGTCTCCAATAAGACCTGTTTTTTTATGCTTCCTTAGCGTACGCATAACTGCGCTTGGGCAGACATGTGGGTTGGTCTACTTCAGCTCTTCCACCTTGTCCTTGAGCTCGGGGATGAACTCCAGCATGTCTTCCACAACCCCTACGTCGGCCACCTGGAAGATTGGCGCCTTGGGGTTGTTGTTCACCGCTACGATGAACGGATTGCCCTTCACACCGCCCATGTGCTGGAACGATCCGCTGATACCCATGGCCAGGTACACCTTGGGCTTGACCGTCTGCCCAGAAGTGCCCACCTGCCGGGACTTCTCCATCCACTTGGCGTCCACCACAGGACGGGAGCAGGCCACGA
>NZ_JIAK01000059.1 GCF_000620765.1 Desulfovermiculus halophilus DSM 18834 | reverse complement strand
TGTTTTTGGTAATAAAAATCCGGACAAAATGGCTTGAATCAGGGTAACACTTTCTCCCGGCTTAAACCAGAGGAGAAAGTGTCATGGGCAACAAGCAATTTAGTCAAGCACAAAAACTTACTATCCTGAAACACGCCAAACAGATCGGACCCAAGGAAGCAGCCAAGGTAGCTGGGGTCCACTACACCACGGTCTATGAGTGGAAAAGACAGCTCAAGGAGCTTGGTGAAGAAGCGTTTCTCGAGCATCAGCCCCGTCGGTCAGGCCGAGGGGAAAAGGAAATAACCCCTGAGCAGGAATCAGCCATCCTGCAGGTATGGAATGACAACCCTGCATTTGGCCCCGGACAGGTTCGCAGCCAGCTTCGGCGGCAGGGTACCACCATCTCCATCCGCACTATCCGCAAGGTTATGGAGGCCAATGGGTACACTGCCAAGCAAAAGCAGAATCAGGTCTCGGCCCCTGAGCGCTTTGAGGCCAGCCGTCCCTTGGAGCTGGCCCAAATGGACATCCTGGAAGTGACAATCAACAAGGTCCGGGTTTATCTGATCCTGCTCATTGACGATTTTTCGCGGTTTATCCTCGGGTTTCGGCTCCTGGAGCAAACCTCCGTGGATGAGGTCATACAGCTGGTCCGGAGAGCTGTCGACCAGTACGGCAAGATGGAAGAGCTGCTCACAGACCGTGGTTTCGTCTTCTACTCCTGGCGTGGGATCAACCGCTTTGAAAAGTACCTGGAAAACCAAGGTATCGATCATACCCACGCCCGGCCCCACCACCCACAGACCCTGGGCAAGGTGGAGGCCTTAAACAAGCGCATCAAGAATGAGCTCTTTGGGCAAGAGCATTTTTCCACCCTGGAGCAGGCATTTTCGGCTCTGACCAAATGGGTGGAGCACTATAACCACAAGCGCCCGCACCAGGGACTGGGAGGCTTCTTGGTTCCGGCCGAACGTTTCCACGGCCAGGAGCAAAAGGCCCTTGACGACATTGCCAATTCACGTGACGTTACCGCACAGATCCAGGATATAGAGCGCAGTATCGTCAATTTGGTGCTGGCCCCGGACGGGTCGGTCACGTTGTACCTTCTGGGTCAGCCCGTAGTGATCAAAGGAGGTTCCCATGTCTGAGTCTTTGACCCCGGAAGAGGTGGCCATCCTGATAAAGGCCCGCCGGATTCAAAAAGACAAGGGCCTGGATAAAGATTTTGACGTCAAAAGCGTCTGCGAGACAGCTGGAGTCTCGCGCAAGACCGGCTACCAATGGGCTGAAAAGTTTGCCTCCAGCACAGAAACAACAGCGCGTCAGGAAGTTGAGCAGGAGCTGGCAGACCTCCAGGCCAAGCATGAAAAGCTTTCCAAGGATTATGAGCGGGAAGCCTTTGAAAACCGAGCCCGGAAGCTGGCTTGGGAAATCCACCATGTCGATGAGTGGTTGGCCAGTAAAAAAAACACTTCCAAGGGCAAGACAAAGAAAAAGCGGTAGCTTTTATCCGCAGTGAGCCTTGGTCGATTCGGATTATCTCCTGGCTTTTGGGTATTTCCTTAAGCACACTAAGTGACTGGGATCAGGCTTATGATGACAATCTGTGCCCCTATCGCACAAGCGACAAACGGGGGGCCACGGCCAAAGTGACCATGGAGATTATCCGTCACATCGTGGACAAAGCCAGGGCTCTCAAAGAACGGGGCAATCGACTGCGGATTACAAAATTTGTCCAGACTATCAAAGATGAACTCCAACTGGATCTGGGCCAAAAGACCATCAAGGACATCCTGATTGCCAATGATTTGTGGAGACCACAGACCAGGAAAAAACGACCAGAGTTTTATCAAAGCCTGTGCCAGCAGATCCCGAACGGGGTGCTCAGCCTGGATGGGAGCACCATCGATGTCCATGTGGGCGATCGGGTCATCAGCTACAATCTCGAGCTTGGCGTTGATGCGGGCAGCTTCTGCCACACTGCCCATGAGATAACTCCAACGGAAACGGGTGACGCGGTCCTTTCTGTCCTGAAAAAACACCAAGCGGCCTGGGGTCTGCCTTTAGGCGTCGTCTTTGATAGAGGTAGTTCCAACTTGAGTGATGAGGTCATGGGTTTTCTCAATGAAAACGATATCGTCATCTTGCCTGCGGGGCCAGCCAACCCCAAGGGCAACGGAACTGACGAAGGGGCATTCAGTCAATTCAAGCAGGCTATTGGAGAAGTGCATATCGATACCTCATCTCCCTATGCTCTGGGTAAAAGCGTATTGGACATGCTCGTCTGCCTGTATATGCAAATGCGCAACAAGCTGGCCCTGCGTAAACCCCGGCCCACTCCTGCCGATCAGATGCAGACACCTGTCTCTGCAAAGGAGCAGGAGAAAGAGCGGGCCCGACTTATAGAGCATCAGCAAAAAAAGAATGACGATGCCCATCAGGCCAAGAGAGACAGACTGCATTGGCTGATCAATTATCACAACATCATGCTATCCTCGGCTGAACTTCAAAGAGCAGAATATTGCATCAAATTCTATGACCAAGAAGCCATAACCAAATCTGAAGAAGCGTTTTTAAGGGCAGTCAACCGGGACCACAACCGTTGCAACCTGTCGTATTTTTTCGGTATCTTAAGCAATATTCAGCAGGAACTGGATGACCAACGCTACCAGCAGTATTGCCAAGAGCGGTACAGCTATGAACTCCATCAGGAAAACCAGAGGCGCAAGGCAGAAAGTCACAGCCAAAATGAACCTACAGTGGAGAGCGTCTTGAACCTGATGGTAACAGCTCTTGGTCTGAGCCAGGACTTTCTCCAAAAATCAGCCTTCAACAAATGCAAAGAACGAATCGAAAGGCTGCTGTCATCAGTAAGCTATATCGGCCCCCTCATGAAAAGATTTCATGAGGCCCTGGGCGCCAGAGACGATCTGGACGTGGAACAAAAAGAGCAGGCTCTCAACCAGATTGAGCAGCTTATACATGAAACCGCCGTGGCTTGAATGTGTTACCCGCTGGACCGGATTTTGTTCGAATTTTTATTGCAACAGCACA
>NZ_JIAK01000058.1 GCF_000620765.1 Desulfovermiculus halophilus DSM 18834 | reverse complement strand
TTGTTGCCCATGACACTTTCTCCTCTGGTTTAAGCCGGGAGAAAGTGTTACCCTGATTCAAGCCATTTTGTCCGGATTTTTATTACCAAAAACATATAATTTTTTATGGATCCTACTTGACCTATTTGCCTATATTACTTGGACATTCATTTCATGCATCTTCCTTTACTATTGGAATAATCATGTCCATCATGTCCCTGACTACCGCCGTTTCCTCTTCACAATTAGGCAGATTGAGCACAATATATTCCCCCAAGACTCTACTTCGAACTGCTTTTATTTTTTATGCCGTTGCTTTGGTAATTATCCCTTTTATACACAGCCTATGGCTATTGCCTCTTCCCATAATCATTTTTGGGATGGGGCACGGTATGACTTATCCTAATATCCAAATCTTATTGGCAGCATTGGCCCCATCGGAAAATCGCGGGGCATTTATGTCCATCAATGGTATGGTTTTGCGGCTGGGGCAGACTCTGGGGCCGGTCTTAATGGGAATAGTCTTGCTTGGATGGGGAATTCAAGGTGTTTTTTACGCCGGCGCCGTCTGCTCCATGGCGATGTTCATGTTTCTTGTTGCTATCGGCAAATAGGCGCGGCGCCCCCTGTTTGGAGAGTCAAGATAAATGCAAGGTGTTACTCTCTTTATCTTATTGTTATTTTTTGGTTTTATTGTCGGCTGCCTGGTGGGCCTGTTCGGAGGAGGTGGAGGGTTTTACTTTGTCCCTGTTTTGAGTCTTGTGTTTCAGGTGCAGCCCCAGGTCGCCGTGGCCACTTCGTTGGCAGCGATCATCCCCACCACCATAAGCGCTAGCATAAGTCATTTCCGGCAGGGAAATCTGGACCTTGGCGTAGGGATAGTCTTCGGGGCAGGCGGCCTGATCGGTGCCTGGATCGGTGCCTATGCATCAAGCCTTGTCTCTGCAAGCCTCCTTCAAAAGGCCTTTGGCGTATTCATGCTTTTGATGGCTCTTCAGATGTGTCTTTCGGCCGGAAAGAGAATGAGGGATACCCATCGACCCGGCAGGGCGCAGGTGCGGATGAGTGGATTGAAAATCTTGCTGGGGCTTTTCCTTGGGTTTCTTTCCGGCGTCATGGCCGGGCTCTTTGGGCTTAGCGGGACTCCGCCGGTCATCGCCGGACTCTATGTCTTAAACCTTCCGGTGAAGATGGTGGTGGGGACATCTGTCTTTGTCCTTTTTTTCAACGCTGTTTCCGGCCTTGCCGGTCACCTGCTGCTGGGCCAGTTTGACTGGACCCTGGCCTTTTTTCTCTCCTTGGGAGCAGGCGCAGGGGCCTTTTGGGGACCGATCTGGTTGGGCCGTGTCAGGGCAAGCACCCTGGAGAGGGTTTACGGCCCTTTTTTTATTTTGCTGATACTGATTTTTGGGGTATTGATGATCTTACGATGACAACACCTTAGATGCACAAGGAGGCAATCTCATGAAAATTCTTAGCATCATCGGAAGCCCCCATGGGGAGAGAGGGAACACGGGAAAGCTGCTTGGAGAAGTCTTAAAAGGTGCGGAAAGTAAAGGGGCGGCGTGTGAGACTATTATTCTTCAAGGCGATTCTGTAAAGCCGTGCCTGGGTTGCGATCAATGCCACAAAAAAGGCCGCTGCCCGCAAAAGGACGAGTTTGAGTCCATAAAGGAAAAGATGCTGGCGGCAGACGGGATCATCCTGGCCACGCCAAATTATATCTTCAACGTGAGCGGCCAGTTAAAGGTCTTTATCGATCGTTGTTCCAGTCTGATCCATTGCATGGCCCTTGAGGGCAAATACGGGGCATGCGTGGTAACCTCCGGAGGGGGTGATGAACGGCCCATTGTCCAATACCTTCAACACTTTCTCATGGTAAGCGGGGCGGTTCCGGTTGATGCTGTGTGGGCCGCCATGGGCCCCACCGGACCAAAGACTCAGGTACCTGAGAAAAGCCGCGAGCAGGCCTTTAATGCAGGCAGGACCCTGGTAAGGGCCTGGGAGGAGAAAAGGTGTTTTACTATGGTGGAAAAGGTGCAGGAGGAGCATCGAAAAAGGATGCAGGAATTGATTAACTGGTATCAGGAAGAATGGCCCCATGAGTATGCATACTGGAAGGAGCGGGCCTAAAGCGAAGAATTCAACAAATAGGGAGGTGTAAGCATGGAAAGCAAGATAGCCCGATCGCTTAACCTAAAATACCAACCTGTGGCCATACTCTGGAGTGATGATAAACCCGGGAAGGCCATGGGCTTTAAACAGGGCAAATGGGGCTGTGTCATGTGGATGCTGGCGGCTGCAGCCAAAGGGAGAATTGCTGCCTTTGATGAAAATACCTACGGCTGCTGGGGCGGCGGAGTCGGGCTGGGATTCGGAAACCAGTATCTCAACTTCCCCGGCGGCATTGACTGTTTCTATCATTTTCTGTCCACAGGCAACGAGAATTGGCAGGAAGGCCGCGATATGGCGGAAAAGCTGGGATCTGCCGCAGGCAGGGAATTTTCGGAAAAATTTCGTCACGGGGAAGGATATATGAAGTCCCCGGAGCTGATGAAAAAATTCATTGACAGCCTGCCTATCATGGAAGTGCCTGAAAAATATGTGATTTTTAAACCATTAAGCGATATGGATCCGACCCGGGAACAACCCCGGGTGATTGTATTTCTGGCTGATCCGGACCAACTCTCCGCCCTGGTGGTGCTGGCCAATTACGGCAGGGGGGACAACCAGAACGTGATTGCTCCTTTTGCCGCCGGGTGCCAGCAGATCGGGATCTTTCCCTACCAAGAGGCACGCTCCGAGCGTCCCCGGGCGGTTATCGGTCTCACAGACCTTTCCGCAAGAAAGAATCTCAAGAAACAGCTTGACAGGAATGTGTTCTCCTTTGCCGTCCCCTGGCAGATGTTTGAGGAGATGGAAGACAATGTTGAGGGGAGCTTTTTACAGAAAGAGACCTGGAAGGATCTCCAGGCCACTTAACGGGTTGTGAAAGCATAAGCTGTCAGATGGGGAGTATTAGCGTACCCGATCAGGGGGTGATGACAGCGTTGGTATCATCCGTCATTGCGAGGCGGCTTCGCCGAAGCAATCTCCAGCGCATCACCGTCCCGGACAAAACCAGGAGATTGCTTCGCTGTGCTCGCAATGACGGT
>NZ_JIAK01000057.1 GCF_000620765.1 Desulfovermiculus halophilus DSM 18834 | reverse complement strand
TCATATAACTCGAGAGTCAAGATATTTTCTCTTTTTTTTAGATTAATTTTTGACAACTATAAGCGGGGGGTTCACAGGTTTTCTGAAAGAAAGGATTGACAGGTAAGGAAAGATTAAGGTGTTTTGCAATAGGATGAGGGCTTGAGATTGTCAACAATAGCAGGCAATAATTGTTCCCCACCAAGCAAATCGTTGGAAGGCAGAATGCCTAGAGTTTTTGACAGGTACAGCGACCGACTATTCAGCGTGCTTTTATTGAATCGCCCCTAGACATAATGGCTGACAGTTGACAAAAAAAGACCTGCCCCTTGCAAACGTGGGTTATGTTGGAACCTCGTGAACCCCAACACAGAGCCATAACCAAGGAGGCAGGTCATGAAGAAGTCTAGCATATTTGTAGGATTGGACGTCCACAAAAACTCCATTGAGATCGCTATCGCCGAAGCTGGCCGAAACGGTGAAGTTCGCAGTTACGGAAAAATTGACGGGAGCCTTGGCGCCCTCGACAAAGTCATCCGAAAACTGGTTTCGAAAGGTTATGAGCTGCATTTCGTCTATGAAGCTGGCCCCTGTGGTTATGAGATTTATCGCCATCTTGCAGCTCAAGGATTTGATTGCATGGTGGTTGCGCCAGCAATGATTCCCAAGCAAAGTGGCAACCGAATCAAAAATGATCACCGGGATGCCCAAATGCTGGCCCGCCTGCATCGGGCCGGTGAATTGTCGGCTGTTTTTGTGCCGTTTGCCGAAGATGAAGCCATGCGGGACCTCACCCGATCGAGAGAGGATGCCAAGTTGGCGGAAAAAAAGGCCAAGCAGCGCATTTTGGCTTTTCTTCTCCGGCACGGTCACCACTTCAACGGGCGAAGCCACTGGAGCCAGGCGCATTTGCGTTGGATCGCCGGAATCAAAATGCCTCATCCGGCCCAACAGATCGTCCTTCAGGAATATGTGGACGCATTCACTGAATGCACTCGCCGTGTGGAGCGCCTTACGGGGCAAATCCAACAGCTTTTGCCCCAATGGCGAATGGTTTCGGTAGTAAAGGCTTACCAATCCCTCCGGGGTGTCTCCTTGATTGTGGCCGCCACAACTGTTGCCGAGATAGGAGACATGACGCGCTTTACGAGCCCCGTTGAACTGATGTCCTATCTCGGTTTGGTGCCTTCGGAGCACTCCAGTGGCGAAAAAACAAAACGGGGCGCCATTACAAAAACAGGCAATGGCCATGTGCGCCGGGTTCTGGTGGAAGCCTCCTGGGCATACCGCCTTCCTGCCCGGGTTAGTCGGGAGTTGCGCAAACGCCAAGAAGGTCTGTCGCAGGAGATATGCGATATCTCCTGGAAAGCCCAGCTTCGATTGTGTGCCCGCTACAAACGAATGCTGGCGAAGGGTAAGCCCAAACAGGTGATCGTGACGGCCATCGCCCGAGAACTCTGTGCCTTTATGTGGGCAATAGCCCATGAGGTTGAATTTCCGATAATGGCATAAAGAATAAAACCCAAAACTACAGCCTCAAAACACGTTAGGGGCAAACTTATCGAACAATAATCAATACTCCAGGGTAGTTACAGGGGCGCAACCACGGTCAGGAGAACCCTCGGGAAAACTATCGGATCAGGCCCTTAGGCCGAACTCACGCTACTAGAGAGAGGAAGCTCCGCGACGAAGCCAAGTCAGGCGGTATCCAATCCGCGAATATCAGAGTGATCAACCGTCGCAACATGGGTTCCGCCTCTGCAAGTACCCTGGAAAATAACCGCGAAAAAAACCGCTGAAAAACAGTTGGGCAGGGAACGATTCGGCTCTTGACAACTGTCAGCCATATCAGTTTTCTTGGACACTGATTTGGGGTAAAGTCCCCGTGTCCAAGGAGAGAGAATATGACTACAAAGAACAAGAACGAAACCGTCAAAGGCCCCTTAGCCGAAGGACAGCGTTGGAGTGCCTCCCGCAAGCGTGAGGTTGTCCTACGCATGCTTCGGGGCGAATCCGTTGACGCCCTGTCCCGCGAGCTGAGTATCGAAATCTACCGTCTGGAGCAGTGGCGGGAGAATGCCCTTGCCGGGATCGATGAGTCGTTAAAAAAGCGGCCAAAAGATCCGGTTCAGGCCGAACTCAATCAGGCCATGCGCCGGATCGGCGAATTGACCATGGAGAACGAACTCCTTTGGGAACGGGTTAAAAAACCCGGCCCTTTAGCCAAGCGGAGATCGTCGAAATGAGCCAAACGATCTCCCCGGGAGCAGACAAGCCCTACGGCGTCCAGCGGGTTTGCACTGTCTGGGAACAGGCTCGCTCCTCGTTCTATCATGCCTCGCGCCAAAGTCCACCAGCGGTGCCTAAACGTCGTGGTCCGCGTCCATTGATAAGTGACGAGGACCTATTGGGCTTGATCCGTCACGACCTGGCAACCTCACCGTTCGTAGGAGAGGGACACCGTAAGGTCTGGGGACGGTTACGGTTCCGTGATGGCCACCGTGTGTCACGCAAGCGGATTCTGCGGATCATGCGCGAAAACCACCTACTTTCTCCGCACCGAGGACGGCCCAAAGCTGCCAAGGCGCATGAGGGCAAGATCATCACCATGGCACCGAACTTGATGTGGGGCACCGATGGCACCCGCGTCTTCACTCTTGACGAGGGCTGGGTCTGGATCTTTGCGGCTGTGGAGCATTGGAACGCCGAATGCGTCGGCTGGCATGTGTGCAAAACCGGCGACCGCTATGCAGCCCTGCAGCCCCTTTCCATGGCCTTAAGCCGCCTTTACGGCAGCGTAGAGAAAGGAATTGCCCGGGGGCTGTCCCTGCGCATGGACCATGGCACCCAGTACCTCTCAGACCATTTTCAGAACCAGATCAAGTTCTGGGGGATCACTCCCAGCTTTGCCTTCGTTGCCGAGCCTCAAACCAACGGAGTTGCCGAACGTTTTAACCGCACCTTGAAAGAGCAAGCCATTTATGGCCGAGTTTTCCGTACCGTCGATGATGTTCGCAAGGCCGTAAAGACCTTCGTGAGCCTTTATAACAGCGAATGGCGAGTCGAGAAAAACGCCTTCACGTCACCTGACGAAATCCGCCATAACTGGCTGGAAAATCGGATGGCAGCATAGTCTAAACTTGTGTCCAAAGAACCGTTTCCGCTACAC
>NZ_JIAK01000056.1 GCF_000620765.1 Desulfovermiculus halophilus DSM 18834 | reverse complement strand
TGTAATGGCATAGGTTCTACAATTTATATGTATGCAACGCATTGTAATTGTTGCTAATTTGACCGCAGAGGCAATCGATTCCTGAAACTCCTGTCGGATTGACAGGTAATGATATGAATAAGATTGTTGATGATCAAGAAGTCAAAAAAAACTTATTCTATAAATCAATATTTAATAGTAGACAGGAATTTTTTAAAGATTCTGGAGTTAGCCTTTTCGTAAAGCCTAGAGACTGCAAGGAAAAAAGTTTAGCTAAGCAAATTAATGTGTTTAGTTGATTATGGCAACCCCCGGCAATTGCTAATTTTATCTCATAATTATTTTGTTCATGTTTTGTGTATGATTTTTTTGGGTTCCTATGGGTTCCTATAAAAAACCTCATCAATAAGTTTAGTCATATCTCAGTCTTCACCTAAGATCCAGCCCCAGCTGGTCAGCAACTCGAGTCCAAAAGATATTTTCATACTTAAGAAGATCGATTCTTAGCTTATTAAATGTCTTCTGGTGCATATTGCGTGGCTTGAATAAGGGAAGATCTCCGGGTGAGACACCGAGTTTCTTCCTGATGTTCTGTGCTTTTCTCAGCATCCGGTCAGCCTCACTCTCCTGCTGAGATCCATATGTCAGCCTGTAACAATGCCGGCACCAAAAATATTTTCCAGCTCCATACAGAGCTTCAATTCGCCTATCGCATCGTGGACATAGAAACCAGTATCTCCATCCGCCAAAATGGCAAGAGGTCCAATCAAAGCGGACAGCCTGCTCAATATTTTCCCAGCTGCCTCCGTTCTGTCGGTAGCGATAACTCAGGAGCAAGTAATCCTTGTGCGTCTGAAACGTTATGGACCCAACTTGCCGATCGCCACAATGCCAATACAGGCTCCCGTTGCACTCAGGACGCAGCCATCCGTTCCTCCTGAGAAACCGGATATCTACTTTCTTTTGCGCTTCAGTACGTTCCTTGGATCCAAATCTGGGGTACTGACCTGAACCGCGTCCGCCCATGGATTGCCTCATTTTTTGTCGAGATCATTTGGAAAATGTAATCACAAATGGCCTATGAAAAGGATAATAGATATTGAAAAACTAGCTGATATCGCTATAAAAATGATCTCCACGCTAGGGGTGTTTGTGACATGCACATCAGATCCGGATCGCAGCTACTTGTATCCTGATCCTAGAACGGCACATCATCAATCTCGTGGTTGGTTGATTGGATATTTGCTCGTTCATTGGCGCTTAGCTCCATGTAAATTCCACAATCTTTAATAAATTTCAATTGGGTGCTACCGATACAGCCAACCTCCCGAAACCGTATCTTCTGAACATGCACCTCAACTTCCGGTTTTGTTGGGGTACGACGATAAATGGCAATGCCGTTGTCTGCTTTGTTGTACCAATGGGCAGATCCAGAAATGTCGTATAGGCGTGGCACGGGATAGGTACCGTCCTCGTTGCGCTTGAGCTTTGTAGGGTGGGCCACAATCCAGACATGCACGTCATTCAGGCGAGCAAAGCGCCGGATTTTGCCCAGGGACCTGGAGACAAACTCAGTCTCAGTGAGATTGTGTGGTCGATGATATTCCAGCTCATTCCAGGGATCCAGGACAATGCCCTTTACGCCATGTCTGGAAATTGCTGACTGCATGACATCCAGGACAGCATCAATCCCCATTTCGTCTTCCTGAAGCTGGGTAAAATAAAAGTTTTTGTTCAGTACCTGGAGAGCGTCTTCCATCTCTTCCCTGGTCATTCTCTCAGCGGTCATTGAACAAGCGGCAAAGGGCTTCATTGCTATCTTTTCAGCCAAGTTAGCCATATGCCTTTGAATTGGCCAGTTTTCCGGGGAGCAGTAGGCTATACGCCAATGATGCATCCTGTTCAGGTTGACCATGAGTGCATCCAGCCAGGTACTTTTCCCAGATCCCGGTATCCCTGTCACAATGGTCATTTCGCAGGTCCGGACAGTATACAGAGCATCGATTGAACCCCAGCCTGTGCTCAAACCAGGTCTCAATCCGGACTCATACAGGGCAAGTATATCATCCCTGGCATCTTCTATAGTGTAGAGGCCGTCTATGGGGTAGGGTTGAGCCTTGGTATATGCTTCGCGCAAAGCTTCTGGTCCAATGTTCCTCAACACATCGTTGGCATCCTTGCATCCACTGGGATATGTTATTCTCAAGCAATTGTGACGTCCAAGACGATCAGCAAGCTCTTTTTCCAGAAATTTTCCGGGTTCGTCGTTGTCCACTGCCAGCACGAAGCTCTTGAAATGATCGACAAGTCCATCCTCAAGAAACTTGAACTTCGTGGACAGATTTTGAGCGGTCGGATTGGGAGCTCCATCAGGTACTGAGGCAACGCAGGGCAGCCGGGCCTCGATGAAACTTAAAGCATCGATTTCGCCTTCGGAAATGATCAGCGTCTCGTGGGCATGCTTGAGAGCTCCATCGTGGTTGTAAAAGCATGGTTCAGGGCTCTTGGACTGCCACATCCGTTTGTCATGGGTGCGATACTTGATTGCTACACATTCGCCGCCTTTATATCGAGGAAATGTTATAGCTCCTGGCCTTTTCCCTTGTGGCTGAAGATATCCAATATTGGCCGCATCCAGTGTCTCTTTGCTTATACCCCGGTCCTTAAACCATTGAATAAGCTTTGGCGGCAGATCCACAGGGTTATAACTGGGCTTAAGGTATGCAGGTTTCAGGTCTTCCTTCTTTTGCTTGAGGCCTCCAGACCACCCGCAGTGGTGGCAATACCAGGTCCCTTTGTCTGTATTTACTGCCAAATCTCGTTCATTTTGGTGCTGATGCTTTCTGCTGGGGGTGCATTCAGGGCATATGGCCCGGACCTCTCCGCTGGCATCTGAAGGGATGTTGATCCCGTATTCGCTGAAATTCACCATACATCCTCCACAACCTTATGCGCTGGCTGGCTTCTTTTATATGCAGCAAAGACATTGGTAAACTTCATCTCGCCGTTGCTGCCGTTCTTTCTGAGGCTGGCCAGAGATCTGATCTGTGTAGACCAGAACTCATCTTTGACCGCCCAATGGAGCACTGGGCGTATGTCATCTTTCAGACTCAACTTTCGGCGTAACTTTATTGCATTCAACAAGCTAAGATCTTTGACATAATTCCTTATTTAGGCCGAAAAAGTCGATTGCTGTCCCGAA
>NZ_JIAK01000055.1 GCF_000620765.1 Desulfovermiculus halophilus DSM 18834 | reverse complement strand
GGATGTTGCTATTAATGATCCGGTTTTCCATATGGGAATGCCTCGCTCATTGACTGCTGCTACTGGAATGGATGCTTTGACTCATGCCATAGAAGCCTATGTTTCCAAACAGGCGACGCCTGTTACAGATGTATGCGCTCTAGGGGCTATCGAACTTGTTGCAAAATGGTTGCGTCCAACTGTTGCGGATGGGACGAATTTAGAGGCGCGTTCTCAAATGGTTTATGCAGAGTATCTTGCTGGTATGGCATTTAATAATGCAGTTCTGGGCATTGTGCACTCGATGGCACATCAGGCAGGAAGTTTGCGTGATTTGCCTCATGGTGTGTGCAACGCAATTATTTTGCCTGTTGTGTGTGAGTATAATTTGCTGGCTGCCCCTGAAAAATTTGCAAAAATTGCTGAGTCCATGGGGGAGAACATTGACGGGCTCAGTATTTTGGATGCTGCTGACAAAGCAATTGGTGCAATCAGGCGGTTGGCTAAGGATATTGGTATTCCCGCGGGATTGGGGGAATTGGGAATATTGGAGGAAGACGTTCCCCAAATGGCAGACAATGCTTTGAAAGATGTATGTACTTTATTTAACCCCAGATCGGTTACGTATGACGACATTGTTAGGCTTTATAAGTCCATAATTTAGGTCGGTGTCTAAAGTTTGTAAGTTTTTGTAAACGCATATAAAATCTAATCTATTATTATCTTTTTAAAAATAAATAATAGAAAAAGTTGTTATTGTGGCCAGGCAATGAAGGTCAGTTTTTCCTCCTCCCCTGACCGGTAAGCAATAGATTCTTATGATGTATCGAGACTTTGCATAGCAAAGCCTATCTTTGCCTTTGCCTGGCCAATTTTTTTCTTAAGATAAGAAACACCTCAATTGTTATAAAAACTTCGAATAAAACAATAATTTATTAAATTTAAAATTATACTCTATAGATAGATTCTGAAGCGATGAAATCCATCGAAGGTTGGCGATTGTAAACTGAATAGCACTAATTTAAATGATGAGCTTTGAATTTCATGTTGATTCGCTAGTATAACGATCAATGTAATGAATCGCTCCCGAAAGCGTCCCCTCAGACCTATAGGTCAAAAGTAGAGCTAAATATTCGAAATCGCTAATCAGCGTGTCGCCGAAACCAGTGGTCATTTTTTTCTGCGAATTTGGAGTTCGGACTCCCCCTCCATCTCCTGAATATACACCTAAATGGGACAACTCCAAGGAAACTGGCAGGAGTCAGAGCAATTGTCACCTTGAGCCATCATGGGTATCGGCCCTATCTCCTATATTGTGTTGTTGATTTTGAAGGTCGCCAGAGGTAAACATTCGTCCATTCTTACTAACCCTGCAATCCGGAACACCCCAGCGGTCCCCCGACAAAGTATGGACGGCTTTATGCCAAGAATGCTTGGATGGTTTTGATCAGAATAAGCAGCCCAACAACTCTATCCTGCAGCTTCTTAGAACTTTCAAGACATTGTATGCCTATTATTTGAATGAACTGGCATGCGGTTTCCCCCCCCACTTGTTAAAACTTTTCAACAATAACTATTGACTAAACATTAAATAATCCTTTAATAATATGTTTGTTATTTTAATCTACAAATAATTAATTTATTTTCCGACGAAGAGCTTTGTGGCCACCAAAGAAGATGATCAGGTAGCTGAAGCCAGCGATCATATGCGCCACGTCAATCATTTTTGGCGGGAGCAAATTGTCTGGCGAGCAAGAGTCATCCGCAAAGCTGAGGATTGCAAAGCAAGAAGAAGAGAAACCATGACATAACCAACCAGGAGGAACATGGAGAGTAAACATAATCGCACTGTCTATCAACGTCCTGACGGCACCTGGGCCAATAAAGTCTTTGATGAGGAAATCCCAACCACCATCCATGAGACAAGGCGCCATGCTATCGCAGCCGCAAAAAGCCTCCTTCAAAACCAAGGCGGCGGAAGAATAACCGTTTTGGGACAAGATGGCGAAGTCATCTTCAAAACAACAGTCCCTTCAGCAAAAACAACCTATCCCATAAACAAAACAGCACATTGGCCTTAGAGACAAAACTCTGAGCCCCATCCATCAATCGAAAACGCCAGAATCATCCGGTAACGCGACAATGGCCGCAAGGGCAAACAGCACTATCTGACTTTGTACGATTGCGACGAAGCCAGAGCCAAAGGGGATTCTATCTGAATAGGTGGAGGGTTTTGAATCAACAAGGCCCGATGGGTTCAGGGAAACAACAATTGGTGGGTTTGGTATCAGAATCCCTGGCGGTTTTCTTTAGAACGAAATTCTCCTTAGATTGGCTGATCTTTCCAATCCTTGGCCATTATTATTCTTCAAGATTTTAAAATCCTATAAACCGAAGCGACCCCAATCCCTAATTCCTCCGCTATTTTTTGTTTTGCCATCCCCGCTTTAACAAGGGTCCTGACCTCTGTCGCTTTGGCTCTGGCGGTTGCTTTACGACCTTTATATTTCCCCTCCTGCTTTGCCTTCTCAATGCCCTCAGCTTGCCTCTCAAGCATCATTTTTCGCTCGAATGTAGCTATAGCCCCAAGCATGGTTAACATGAGCTTACCGGTGGGCGTAGAGGTATCCAGGTTGATATTCAACACGCTGAAGGTTACTTTTTTCTCCTGAAGGCAATCAACGATATCAAGAAGGTGCTTGGTGCTCCTTGCAATACGATCCAGTTTGGAAACAATTACCGTATCTCCCTCCCGAATGTAATCCAGCATAGCTTGCAGCTCTGGGCGATCTTTTTTGACCCCAGAGATTTTTTCCTGAAATATTTTCTCGGCCCCAGCTTTTTCAAGTTGGATCAATTGAGCATCAAGGCTTTGTCCAACAGTGCTCACACGTGCATAACCGATAATTGCCATATTCCCCCTCCTTTTTTCTATCAATGGATACAAAGACATTATGATAGATTTCTATCAAAAGTCAACAATGAACCCTATTGATAGGGGCGGAGAGGCTTTACGGGAGCTATCAAATGGCCATGCCTCAGTAATAGGAAACAATATGGTTGATTTTTCACTTTTGTGAATGAATGCACTTCTACCACCCCTCATTGATGTTTGGTCACGTCCTGTCAAGTGGTGTAAGAAGCCACCGGGGCCATTCTCCGGCTTAACTTATGCGGCTGAGGGAAGAGCTGGGGAGTCGTCCAGCTCT
>NZ_JIAK01000054.1 GCF_000620765.1 Desulfovermiculus halophilus DSM 18834 | reverse complement strand
ACCGGTGAAAGTCGTTGTTTTTTGAAACTCTAGCGAAGCTGTTTTGGGTAAGGGCGAAGGAAGTCTGGTCCTTACAACTCGGAAAACTGACTGAAGGGAGAGCAGATATGGAAAACCGAGGTATTTCATCAAGGGCAAAAAAACTTAAAGACAAGTATTTGGCTACTCCGCCAGGGATTTGCTCTGAACGGGCCAAGATTGTCACGCAGGCTTATCAAGATTATGAGAGTCTGCCTGCAATACTTAGGCGGGCTAAAGTTCTCAAACGGGTTCTTGAAGAAATGTCAATTTGGATTGCAAATGATGAACTCATTGTTGGTAATCAGGCAAAAGTTGCCAGATATTCTCCAATCTTCCCCGAATTTTCGTTTGAGTGGATTCTGGCTGAAATGGATGAAGAACCTTTTGAGTTGCGTGATGCTGATAGGTTCCTTATTGATGAGGAAACTAAGTCCGATCTACGGAAAATTGGGCCTTATTGGAAGGGGAAAACGGTTAATGATCTAATCATTGGCAGACTGCCAGAAGAAACTGCCGCAAGTATTGCAAATTCTGCTGTATATACCTTTGCTCCGAGTGTAGTGAATTACTCAGGAGTTGGTCATTATTCGCCAAGTTATAAAAAAGTAATCACTAAAGGGTTTAATGGAATCAGGCAGGATGCACTTGAAAAGCTCAAGGTGATGGGAATTCCGGCCGATGGAAATGAAGTCGACACGTACAATTTTTTGAAAGCCGTTATCATTTCGTGTGATGCTGCCGTTTCTTTTGCCCAGCGTTATGCTGACTTGGCTAAGCAGATGGCAGTAGAAGAAAGTGATTCTGCTAGAAAAACAGAGTTGTTGAAGATTGCAAGTATTTGCGAAAAGGTACCGGCTAATCCCGCCACAACATTCCATGAGGCTTGCCAAGCCTTCTGGTTTTTCCAATTAATTTTGCAACTTGAATCTAGTGGCCACTCAATCTCACCAGGTCGCTTTGACCAATATATGTATCCCTATTATTCAAAAGACCTATTGACGGGACAATTGGCGCGGGAAGATGCGCAAGAACTGGTGGAGTGTCTTTGGATCAAACTGTCGGAAATTAATAAGATTAGGCCAATTGGAGGTACAAGGACGGCTGGCGGATATCCGATGTTTCAAAATCTAATTGTTGGTGGGCAGGATCGCGATGGCAAAGATGCGACCAACGATCTTTCCTTTATATGTTTGGATGCCTCTCAGAATGTTGGGCTTCACCAACCGTCCATATCTGCGCGTCTGTGGAATGGTACACCTGAGGTACTTTGGAACAAAATTGTGGAGGTAACCAAAAAGGGGCTAGGCATGCCGGCCCTTTACAATGATGAAGTAATAATTCCGGGTCTGCTTAATCGCGGGAAATCAATTGAAGACGCAAGAGATTATGCCATCGTAGGATGTGTTGAACCGGGACCTCAAGGTTATGAATATGGCTGGTCGGGCGGTAATGGAGATCATCCTTACTTTAGTCTTCCAGCCTGCTTGGAGCATGCCATTAACGATGGGAAAAGTTTAAAAACCGGTATGCAAGCCGGTCCCTCAACGGGAAGTTTGGCTGATTTTAAATCCTTCGAAGAAGTGAAGAAGGCCTACGAAAAACAGGTTAAATACTTTGTAGATCATTTCGCAGTCATTACGAACACTGCCGACTTAGTGCACCAAGATGTTGCGCCTTTACCGTTTCTTTCTTGTGGAATGGAATACTGTATAGAAAAGGGCATTGATGTTTCAGCGGGAGGGGCCAAATACAATGCAATTGGTACGGCGGGTGTAGGTGTCAGCAACGTAGGTGATTCCCTTATGGCCATCAAAAAGATGGTTTTTGATGAAAAAGTAGTAAGTGGATCTGAATTGCTTGAGATCTTGAAAAGTGATTGGAGCGGCCAGGAAGTTCTTAGAAATAGAATAATTGCAGAAGTGCCTCATTACGGTAATGACGAGGAAGAGGTAGACGCTATAGCAGCATGGGCTGTAGAAGTTTACTGTAAATTGACAGAGAAATCTGTGGGACCGCGAGGGCCATATCAACCGGGGCTATATCCTGTCTCAGCACATTTATATTTGGGGGATGGTTTAGGTGCATCTCCTGATGGGCGAAAAGCAGGCGATGCTTTGGCGGATGGCATATCCCCGATTCATGGTCGAGACTTGAATGGACCTACAGCTGTATTGAATTCAGTATCTAAAATTGACCATTTGATTAATTCAAACGGAACCCTTCTTAATCTCAAGTTCCATCCATCTGCCCTTGAAGGTGAAACGGGAGAAACTGCTCTTAAGGCTGCATTGAAAGGTTATTTCTCTCAAAAGGGTCTCCACGTCCAGTACAACGTTGTAGATTCTAAACGGCTAAGAGACGCACAGAAAAATCCTGATAAGTATAAGGACTTGGTCGTAAGGGTGGCTGGTTATAGTGCTTTTTTCGTTGGACTTGATCCGGACCTTCAGGAGGACATAATTACAAGAACAGAAATAGAGGAAATTGGTTAGTGTCTTTATAAAGTTTTAAGGAGATTTAAAAATATAGCCGCCCCACAACACCATAAAGGTGTTGTGGGGTCTAGGAGGGGATAGAATGAATTTAAATAGGGGGTCTGATCATATTTCATGTTCTGACCCCCAATTTAAAAAGAAATAGAACTGCAAAAACTAAAATGTTGAGGTTTCTAGGGAAAATATAGATGGGAGATACATTGTGAAAAACGAATCTTCAGGTTTGGTATTTGACATCCAAAGGTATACCTTGCATGACGGGCCAGGGATAAGAACCATGATATTTTTGCAAGGATGTCCATTACATTGTTTTTGGTGTCATAGTCCTGATTCTCAATCATTTGTCGGACGGTTGGCGGTAATGCCAATATTATGTGTTGGTGTGGAAGATTGCGGTGAATGTCTAAAAGTATGTAAGCAAAAGGCCTTAAATAAAACAAAGCCAACCTATTCAAAGATTTTAAAAAAAGATATTACTGCAATAAGTTTAGATCGAAATCTTTGTAGCGAATGTGGAGATTGTGCAAAGGTTTGTTATCCGAAAGCCTTGTATTTTACATCAAAGTCAATGTGCGTTGATGAGGTAATGAAAATTGTAGAGAAAGATAGACTTTATTATGAAAAAACAGGAGGGGGAATAACTATTTCGGGTGGAGAACCCATGGTGCAGAATTTATTTGCATATGAGTTACTTAAAGAGAGCAAGTATCGAGGTCTACATACGGCTCTTGATACATCTGGTTGTGTAGATTGGGGGAAATATGAACCCTTACTTCCTTATGTTGATCTTTTTCTTTATGACTTAAAGATTATCGACGATGAAAAGTCATCTAAATTTATTGGCGTATCAAGTAGCGTGATCTTACATAATTTGTTTAATATTGCCGAAAAAAAAATTCCTATACAAATAAGAGTTCCTGTCATTCCTAGTATCAATGATGATGATGAAAATCTTAAAACCATTTCTCGAATATGCAAAAAATTAGGAGATTCCTTGGATAAAGTCCAATTGCTGCCTTACCACAAGCTCGGTACTTCAAAATATGAAAGAATTGGATTGGAATATAAAATGCCACCCGTTGATCCTCCTTCAAAGTTTGAAATGCAAAGAATAAAGAATTTGTTTGAAAGAGATGGACATAATGTAATCGTTGGTTAAATAAATTATTT
>NZ_JIAK01000053.1 GCF_000620765.1 Desulfovermiculus halophilus DSM 18834 | reverse complement strand
ATTCGGGACAGCAATCGACTTTTTCGGCCTAAATAAGGAATTATGTCAAAGATCTTAGCTTGTTGAATGCAATAAAGTTACGCCGAAAGTTGAGTTTGTTGAGATAACAGGCAACGAAATACCTTACCCATCTGATGTAAGCTCAGCTAATTTTTGGAGAAGCCGAGCAAAGACAAACAGTGGATCTGCTGGAGGATCGAACACGAAAAACGATTCCCAGCATACATCTAAAACAGAAAATACAGCTCAAGCTTATGCCGTCCTTGGCCTTCGACAGGGGGCCACCATGGAGGAAATACGCAAAACATATTATCGGCTAGCTCAAATTCACCACCCAGACCGATTTGCTTCTTTAGGCGAAGAGGCTGTAGCGGCAGCTACCAACACATTTAAAAGAATCAATGAAGCCTATGAATTCTTGGTGAAACATGCGTGATTTATATTTTCGTTTGGGTATCTACCCAACCGCTCCTGAGGAAGAAATTCGAAAGGCCATTTCGAAATGTGATAGTGTTGCCTTAAAGGCAGATGCAGCAGCAGTTTTGCTCGTAGCAGCGCGAAGACAAAGCTATGATAGAGTTCATGAAACTCTCCATAACATAGGCACGCTTCGAGCTAACTTAGGGCTAACTTATGGGGAGAGTTGGATAAGGCTAGAGTCGGATGACTTCTCAAAGCATCCTACCTATACTGATTCTATGTATGATACACTTGTAACGAAGTTGCATCAAGTAAATAAGAAAGCAAAAATTAATAGGTTTACTGATTCTATCAAGGGATTTTTTTATGGTATCTTTCGTGTAGCTGCAATTGTTACCAGTATAGCTGCATTGATCTGGATTGGTTCTACATGGGAGAGTAGTTCTAGCTCATCTCAAACTACAACTGGCGAGCACAACACATCAACCCAATCAGAATTTAATGAACCAAAATTGCCACTGCCCTTCTCCGGTAAGGTAAGACGATTCACATCGCAGCCTGGAGTGGCTCCGCTTGAAATCAAGACTGACTCAAATAGCCATTATTTAGTAAAACTTGAAGATGTCACAACAGGAAAAGATATACTAGATGTATTTGTTCGTGGAGGATCTGCTGTAGAAATTGATGTACCATTTGGAAATTACAGAATGAAGTATGCATCCGGTCAAATTTGGTATGGTTACGACCACTATTTTGGTCCACATCCACTTACTAATTATAGCAAGGCTGAATCGACTTTTCGATTTTATAGCGATGGATCTAGTATAAAAGGTTATACAGTAACTCTTTATCGAGTTCTTGATGGGAACCTAAGAACCAGTCAGATTGGACCAAATCAATTTTAAGTTTATTAAATATATTTTATGTTAAATTCTGAATGTGTGAGAATCTATCGCTTATCTATATCCAAGGTTATTTTGCCCTGATAGGTCACGTAGATGCTATCCACGAAAGAACCAGATAACTTCAAAGACTTATAATACGAAGCTATAGCTGCAAGCCATCCTTGACAGTAAGTTAACGTTAAAGCGCTGGATACACTTGACCTGTACAAAACTACTTGTTTTTGAAAACCACCGAGCTATGCCGTCCTTAAGCGGAAGAACAGCTGATGAAAAAACTCAAACCACGGCCTAGGACAACCAAGATGAAGTCTCCATTGCTTGGCATGCCAGGTGAGCTTGCCGCACATGAACATGACGCTGCGCATGACTGTCTTCATCCGACGGCGTGTGGCCTTTATCAAGCCCACAGCCTCGGACTTGAACTCGGCATGATACTGCTCGCTCGTGCCTCGATCCCGGTATATCTTCAAAACATCCTTTTCCTGCAGATCAAGGGGGGGCCAGGCCACAAAGACCGTAATCTCCGGCGTCAGAAGCAGCTGACCGTTCTTGCTCATGGTTTCGGTGATCTCAAAAACGAGCCTGACCGGCGACTTTGCTCCTTCAATCTCTCTGTAGACACTGCCCCGGTAGACGGTCTGGTTCTTTTTCTTCTCCGGGACGAACTTTTCCCGGCAGTGGTCTTTGGCTGTTTGCAGCCAGTCCTCTTTGTTCTCCCGTCGCAGATTGTGCTTAATGATGAAGTCGGTATTGTCAGCCTGAATCAAATCCTTGATCAGTTCCTGGCTGTCGAAGCCGCAGTCAGCCACGACCAAAAGAGGTTCTTTGATCATAGAGCGGCCGTAGGCAAGGCTCTGGGCGATAAATCTCCTGGTTCCTAATGCATTGGAGTGGGCATTGCCCGGCCTGAGCTTTACGTTCACCATCCAGCTCCCTCCAAAGTGAGCGAAGATGGGATGGAAGCCGAATTGGTTATTGTAGGTAAACTCGGCTCCTTCCTTTTTGGTATCAGCGTTGTCGTAGATGACCGTATCAACGTCCATGCGGACCCAGGAGCAGTCCTGATCGTAGTGTATGTACTCGGGCTGCATCCCGACATTATGCCAAAGACGCTGCGAGCACTCCGGCAGCTGTTCTTCCAGCCCGGTTTCCAGGCTCAAGCTCTGAAACCCCTGCCTGAGGATCTTGGCGGAGGGGACTCTCTTGATGCCCAGGACGTTTTGAAAGAACTCGTCCTCGCGGAACTCTTTGACGTGATCGAAGTCGGTTTTCCCTTGGCACAAAAGGCCACACAGGGTTCTGAGAATTTCGCCGTCCGTTATCTGTGGCTGCTTGGCCTTGCTTATCTTATGACCCAATTCATCTATACCGCTTATTCTGGTGAATTCGCCGATCAAAGCCAGCCCGGCATGTCCGAACTGAGAAGAGCTGTCGTGCAGTACCTCGCTTATGGTCATACCCATCCTCCTCCGTGCACCCTATGGGTGAGACATTGGCCTTGAAGTGCGATGGACGTAACATACTAAAATAATTGATTATGGCCAATAATTGAAATCCAGTTAACACTGTATAAAGAATGATTCACTTCACAGATCTAGGATTTATTATTAAAATATAATATTTTATTACATATGTATTTAATAACTGCAAGAATATCTTTTTTTATAGCTGTACTCGCAACATTGGTATGGGTTGTTCAACCTAACGAAAGCTGTGAATTTGAACTTCATTTTGATCGCATTTCTGCATTTTTTCTAGCTCTTGCATCTTTCATATTAACAGAATATAGCTCATATAAAAAATCTTCAGCTAACCACATTTCATATCATCCTAACGACAAGTTACTACTTCAAGAACTTTATCAAGATATAGATTCACATAATTTAATTTATTTTTTAAGAACCCATGACTTTGGAGCGTCATTCAATCCTGATGATACTAGGCCGTTGCATATATTTGTTGGAAAGTGGATTGGAGCAGACAAGGATTTTCAAGATAATTCTATAGAAAAGCAAAAAAAATTGCTTGTTGCATCTGCTCAGAGGCTATCCCATCTAATCGGAAACAAAACTTACAATATTAACCAATACGTACAGTCTACATCCCCAAAGAATGAACATGGTGAATTAAGATCAGAAAAAACATGGCAAAATATAAATGAAATAAACAAGGCTGCGGATGATTTTGTGAGTAAATACGATAATTTTATTAGAGTTTGCAAGAAAAAGATCCCTTTGGCTGACAAGTAGCAATATATGTGCTCATACAACATACATTACCTCATTATCTGATCACAACCAAATATTATTACATAGCAACCAATAACCCTCTGGAACAAAATCAATAGTGAGAGTAAAGGGACATTATGTTGTCAGTTGTATTATGTTGCGAGAATTGAGTATGGGAGGTCTCTGATACCCCGATACCCCGCCAAGATTTTTAACCAGTACCC
>NZ_JIAK01000052.1 GCF_000620765.1 Desulfovermiculus halophilus DSM 18834 | reverse complement strand
GATTAAGGTGATCATCAGGTGGCTCCATTAAGTGCACATAAACTGGCCCTATTAGCGTGATCATGGACTGGCCCTATTACCGCGGTCACTGACAGTTGTCGACGCCGAGCTGGACTTTCAATTTGGCCCCCGGAATTCATGGAATCTCGGGTACAGCTTTGGGCAGGTATGGGAAGACAGCGAATACGGTGAGGACAGTACCCGGCATACAGCCAACAGCGCTCTTGAGCATTGGTTCTCCCCTCAATGGGGAACACTGTTGGGGGCAAGCTATACTCGCGGAATGTTTTCTTCTGCGGGCGATTTTGTTGAAGAGAGCGACGACTTTGACGAATGGCTGCTGGGAGCCAGGCTCGCCCACGCCTTTGGGAAACATTTTATCGGCTACATCGATTATGCCCACACCGCTGTGTTTTACGATGGCGACGATGAGGATTTTCATGTGTATGACCCTGGTGTGGGCTTTGAATGGATTTTCGGGGCTGAAGCGTATCTGAATATGCGGGCAGGGTACTACTATCGGGATATTGATCAGGAAGAGAATGACGACGGGGTCAGCCTGCTTGTGGATATCGGCAAGCAATGGGACATCACCAGAAGGGCAACCTTCCGCCTGAGGGGTGGGAGCGGATATCAAAATACATACTTTGGAGGAGAAAACCTTGGATTTACCCAGTATGCAGAAGTTGAGGGAGTACTAAGCTATGCTCTGGGCCGACATACAGATGCCAATCTATCTGGGGCGTATAAACGAAATGACTATAAGGACACTGATCCGGATAGAACAGATGATATCTATACGATCAAGGGTGAAATAGGTTATCAGGTCTTGGAATGGCTTCGATTAAGCTTGTCAGACAGGTATAGAGTGGTTGAATCAGATATAGATTATGAGGAATATAAAGAAAACAGTATCATGGTGAGTGTATCTTTTATGCCCCAGGGTTGGCAATGGTAATATGGAACCTTGCAACAAGGATCAAAGTATTCTTCTAACATTTGATGTTGAAGAATGGTTTCAGGTAGAAAATCTGCGATCAAGATATCCACCTGCTACCTGGAGCACTTGTGAGCTTCGGGTTCGACAGTCTGTCCATACTCTCCTCGATATTTTGGACAGTTGCAAAAGCGGTGGATCAGTGATGGGCAAAAGGTTAAGCCACGGAAGCAACAGGCCGGGCATAAGTCCGCAGAATCGACGGGAGCGCATCTCCGGACCAAAGGCAACATTTTTTTTCTTGGCCTGGGTGGCCCGGAGGTTTCCCCGTCTTGTCCAGGAGGTGCATGAGCGGGGGCATGAAGTTGCGTCCCATGGGTGCAATCATATGCTCCTCTCGCAGATGTCTTCCTCTCAGATTTTCCAGGATCTGTATGAAAGCAAGCAAATCCTTGAAGATATAACCGGCAGTCCGGTTTTGGGCTACCGGGCACCGAGCTTCTCAATCGCATTGGATCATTTCGACCTCCTGGAAAAAGCAGGCTATGCATATGATTCAAGCTACAACTCTTTTGCCCTGCATAAACGATATGGACGCTTGGATTTGACCCGGTTTTGCCAAAACGGGATTGCCTATCGGATCAATAAAAACTTTGCTGAACTTCCGGTCAGCAATCTGCGCATCCGAAACATCATTTTTCCCTGGGGGGGCGGCGGGTACTTTCGTTTGCTGGCACCGGCGATATTTTACTGGGGAGTAAGGCGAATCATGAGCTCGCATGGGGGGTTTGTTTTTTACCTTCATCCCTGGGAACTGGATCCTGAGCAGCCCAAAGCCCGTCATCTTTCAGCTTTCTCCAAGTTCAAGCATTATGTGAATCTGGAAAAAACCAGTGGTCGACTGTTGAACTTTGTTAAAAGATTTGAAGGCTGTTCTTTTGTTACCTGTGGAGACTACCTCAAGGGATAATTGTTTAAAATAATGATACTTATTGACTCCCACGTTCATATCTATCCCTGCTTTCACCTGGGGCGTTTTTTTTCCGCCGCCTATGAGAACTTTGCATCAGCCTCACCAAGTCAGGGATGCAACGGCTTTGTCGGGGTTTTGCTTTTGGCTGAAACCGCACGGGAACATGTCTTTGAGGAGCTTGTGCGGGATGCGGACTGTAGGTCGTCGACAGGGGCTCAAACAGATCCGTGGATCGTGCACAGGACCAGAGAGTCATGTTCACTGCGGCTGACGGATCCAAACGGAAGGGAGTTGATCCTTGTTTCCGGTCGCCAGGTGGTGACAGCAGAGAATCTTGAGGTTTTGGGTCTGATGACCACCCAGATGATCCCGGACGGTCTTCCGGTGGATGCTGTCACTCACCGGGTTGGGTCAGATCACGGGGTTCCAGTGCTTGCCTGGGGTTTTGGGAAATGGACAGGAAAGAGAGGCAGGATCGCTTGTGATGCCGTGGCCCGAAATGACCCCTGCTTTTTATGTCTTGGCGACAGCCGAGGACGCCCCTGGGAATGGCCGGAGCCGAAACAGTTTCGGCATGGAAGGGCCAAAGGCATGAAGATTCTGTACGGGACAGATCCTCTTCCCTTGACCACGGAGGAGGCGGCGGCCGGAAGTCTGGGTATCTTTGCAGACGGTGAAGCAGACAGAGACTTTCCGGCCAGGCATGTACGGTCCCTTTTGCTGGTCCCTGAGGTACAGCTTGGGACCTATGGGCGACGTATTGGCATCACCGGCTTCCTGCGCTGCCAGATAGGGCTGTTGATTCAGGCTGAAAAGAACGGCAGCGGATCCCAATGAAACGAGATCTGAATCGGCTGGCCAGCCAAAACTTTGATCTGGTGGTCATCGGCGGTGGGATCCAGGGTGCCGCCGTGGCCCTTGAAGCTGCCCATTGCGGACTGCAGACGGCCCTGGTCGAAAAGGGCGATTTTGGACACGCGACCTCGGCGAACAGCCTGAAGATTCTGCACGGTGGATTTCGGTATCTGCAAAGCCTGGATCTGCACCGAATGAGATCCTCCATTTGGTCCCGAAACTTCTTCATGCGCCTGGCTCCACACCTGGTTCAGCCTCTTCCCTGCGTTATTCCTACTCATGGATGCGGGCTGCGGGGGAAATATCCCATGGGGTTGGGTCTTCTGCTCAACGATATGATCGCCTGGGACCGCAATGTGGGGCTTGATCACGACAAGCGCCTGCCCCTGGGGAAACTGATAAGTCTCCAAAAGTGCAGCCGTGAAATGCCCGAGGTTTCTGTTTCCGGAAAAAGCGGAGGAGCAGTGTGGTACGACGCATTGGCTGTAGACACGGAACGCATGACCCTGGCTGTAGTTAAAGAGGCAGCTGGTCTTGGGGTCTGCGCAGCCAACTATTGCCGGGCAACGGAACTTCGTATTGCCCGCAATCGGATCAATGGGCTTTGGGCCCAAGATGTGTTGAGCGGCCAATCATTTCCTGTTTTCAGCTCAGTGATCATCGATGCCACCGGGCCATGGCTCCAGCATTCACTTCTTCCAAAAGCACAGGCCAGGCAACACATATCCTGGGCCAGGGGAGTAAATATCGTTGTCCGCAAAAGGCTCAGTGCTTCAATGGCCATGGGTTTGGAAGGGGACAGTGTGAATGGGCATCACTCAAGGGGCAGAGGGGGGAAGAAAAAGCGATTTTTCTTTTTTGTTCCCTGGGGAGGGTATACCATGGTTGGGACGGTGTATACGCGGCATGATGGTCCTCCGGAAAAAATGACTGTAAGCCGTCATGAGCTGCAATCCATGATTGATGAGATACGTTCAATTCATCCAGGATCAGGTCTTAAATATGAAGACATAAGCTTTTATCATGCCGGATTGCTTCCTATGGATTCAGGTGTTGTGAGCAATAACGGTATTTCTCTGCATCAGAGTAACAGTTTAGCCCTTTGAAAAATCTGCCAACAAGAAGCAAAAATTAACTGGCGTCGGAGGGAGAGATTTGATACCTTCTCTCCATGGCCGAT
>NZ_JIAK01000051.1 GCF_000620765.1 Desulfovermiculus halophilus DSM 18834 | reverse complement strand
CCCTTTCCTGCCGTTATTGTGGATTCACCTTTTATCTCTGCCGGAGTTGCTGGCGGGGGCAGGCTTATTGCTGTGAGATATGCCGCATCACTGCCAGGAAAGAGGCCCACCGACAAGCCCAGAGGCGATACCGACAAACCCAAAAGGGCAAAAAGCAACACCGTCAGGCTGAGAAACAACGCAGAATACGTCGAACCTTAAAAAGCGTGGATGATCAATCTTCAACACCTGCTCCTGCCTGTGCTACCTTCCTTGATAGACCTTTTCCGCTTCCTTCAAGACCGGCTCCAAGCTCCGTTGCTCAGCCCTGTTGCCAGGTATGCGGTAAAACGGGACGGCTGGTCACCAATTTTCCGCCTCGACCCTATGGCCAGAAGTGGTGGAGGGACGGCAATCTGCAGTGTTAAGTCCATTTACAGCACAGGAGGAAAAAAATGATTCACAAAAGGCCCCTTGTTCCAGACCGGATTCGGTCCATTCAGGGCAGCTTTGCCTTTATCCAGCACAGCTTTCTGCGCCAGGGATACTGGCAAGAGCTCAGCCATCATGCCCTGCTGTTGTATGTCTTCCTCATCCTGGCAGGCGATCGCCAGGGGCTCTCCTATTACAGCTATGACAAGATCTGCACTTTGATTAAGCTCACTTTGGATGAATATATCCTGGCCCGGGACGAACTCATTGCCAAGGATCTTATCGCCTTTGACGGGCAGCTTTTCCAGGTCTTGTCTTTGCCCCAGACACCTCTCAGATCGGATCAACGCCCACTTACAAGCAAAGAAGAAATACGCAAAAAAGACCCGGCCACTGTCCGCCAAATATGTCGCGACTCCCTGAGGATGAAATGAAAACCCGGTCCTTGCCTTTATCTGATCTGGATCTGCGTCTTTTGCCCCTGTGCCGGCCCAAGGCCAAGGATATTACCAAGATGGCTGCTGCCTTAAAGCAACAGGGACAGATCTCCCCAGTCGTTATGACCGGCAGGATCTTGATCGATGGCTTTACCCGCTATGAGGCGACCAAGAAGCTGGGGCTCACCCATATCCAGGCCATGGATCTGGATATGGATCTGATCCGGGCCAAGGCCATGATCTTGGTCCTTAACCGCAGGAAAAAGCACAGCATAATCCAGGAAGCGGCCTTGGTCCGGGAATTGGTACACAAAGACGGACTGAGCCAAAAAGAGGCGGCCGTACTCCTGGGGCGGCATAAAAGCTGGGTCAACCGGCGGCTGCTTTTGATCACTTCTTTGGCCCCGGAAATCATTACAGATATTCAGCTTGAGCTTGTGCCCCCTGGGTCCGGTCTGCACTTGGCCCGGTTGCACACCTGCAACCAGGCGGATGTGTCTGCAGCCATTCAAAGCCATGGATTGAGTACAGCTCAGGTCCGGATCTTGACCGACTTGTGGGTCAAGGCCGCGGACATACAGGTCAGGAGTTTTCTGCTAAAAAATCCCAAGCTGGCCATCTCCCATTATGAAAAAGAGCAAAAGACCTGCAAGATCTTTAGGGCCCTATGGAAGATACTGCGGGCTCTGGAAAATGAGCTGGGTCAGGAGGATACAGTCCAGGCCGCTTTGACTCTTATCAAATCCAATCTGGAGATCTTGGAACAAAGGAGCTCATATGAGCCGTCTCAGTGAACAGAAAAAGCAACTGATCCGGGACGCCTTTTATCAAACCGGGTCCTTGCGGGCCACCGCCAAGCAGGCCGGAGTCAGTCGCAATGCCGTCCGCCGGGAACTACGCCCCCAAACCGTCAGACAAGCGGGGCCCAAAGGGAGTAAGCTCGATCCTTTTAAAAGCAAGATAGAATTTCTGGTCCGGGAAAAAGACCTCAACGGGGTGCGCATCCTGGAGGAGATAAGAGAGCTTGGCTATCAGGGCGGATACTCCATCCTCAAAGATTATTTGCGCACAATCCGGCAAAAGCCACGCAAAGTCCCCAGGCCGCCAATTGATCATCCTCCGGGCCAGGAAGCTCAGATGGACTGGAGCCCCCACCGGGTCATCCTGGGGGGACGGCAACAGATGGTGCACACTGGCTCCATTGTCCTGTGCTTTAGTCGCTGGATGTTTCTCCGTTTTTTTGTGGATGAGAAAATCGAAAGTGTGATTTCCCTGCATGAGCAGGCTTTTGGGGAGCTTGGAGCCGTGCCCCAGACCATAACCTATGACAACATGACCACTGTGGGCAGACATACTGGACCGGGGAAAATTTGGATCAATCCGGTTTTTCAAAGTTTTGCCAACGGATATGGCTTTAAGGTGGTCATCTTGCCCCCGGGCAAAAAAGAGCGCCACGGGATTGTAGAGCGTCCCTTTTATTATGTGGAGACCAATTTCCTCAAAGGGCGGGAGTTTCAGGATCTGGAAGATCTCAACTCCAGAGGCGATCTCTGGCGGGCCCAGACCGCCAATGTACGCCTGCATGGAACACTCAAGGAAAGGCCTGTGGATCGTCTGGATCGGGAGATGTCCTACTTACGGCCATTGCCTTACAACCTATCGGATCAAGCATATAAAGAGTGCGACCGGGTGGTGCATACCGACTTCTGTGTCGGTTTGGATACCAATCGTTATAGCGTAGATCCGGCATTGATCGGACAATGGGTCAAGCTCCGCTTGTACCAAGATCGTCTTGAGATCTGGCTTAAAAAGCAACTGCACTGTAGGCACACCTACGTTCAGGGCCGGAATCAGCGCCAGATCCTGCCTGAACATGAACAGGAATACAAAAAGACATCCGGGCAAAAACAGCTCCTGGAATCGGCCTTTCTCCGGCTTGGAGAGGCAGCTCGGGCCTATTACCAGGGCCTTTTGGAAGAAAAAAAGGCGGCCGCCGGATATCACCTTCAACGCATCCTGAAGCTTGCGGATCACTATGGTCAGGATGTGGTTTGCGGCGCTCTCAACTATGCCGCTAAATACGGGGCCTACAGCGCAGATGCCGTCCTCAGGATCCTCCAGGGTGGAAAACTAAAGCCCCAGCACAATGAACAGGTCATGCCCGATAATATCCGCAGCTGGCTTAGGGGCCAAGCTGTGGAAAAATATGATCTGAGGCACTATGACCAGCTGCTGCACAGCCGGGAGGATGAAAATGAGTGAGCTGCTTCTGGATAAAGTCATAAAGGATCTGCGCACCTTGCTGCTTAAAGATATGGCCAAGGAGCTGGAATCAGGGCTACAACGAGCCGCAGCAAACGGGCTGGGACATCTGCAGTTTTTAAGCGAGATGCTTGATATCCAATTGGCCGCCCGGCAAAAGCGCTCTTTACAACGACGGATCCAACACGCTGTTTTTCCCACAGGGATGAGCTTTGACAACTTTGACTGGGGCTTTCAGCCAGGACTCAATGTGGAGCATCTCAAAAATCTGCAGGAGCTTGGTTTTGTACAAAAGAAAAGCCCTCTTTTGATCTCGGGCAAATCCGGAACCGGCAAGACCCACATCGCCACCTCCATTGGCATCAAGGCCTGTGCAGCCGGTTTTAAAGTCAGATTTTACACCTTGCAGCAGATCCTGGCCATGCTCTATGCCACCCTGGCCGACGATACTACTGATGAACTCTTAAGCAAACTATCGAAATTGGACATCTTGATCGTGGATCATATAAATCATATCCGCACCAAACCAGAATATCCCAGCCTGCTGCTGGATCTGGTCAGCGTCTGTCAGGAGAAAGTCTCTTTGATTCTGACCACCAGCATCAGCATCGAAGAGTGGGGGCACGCCTTAGGCAACCCATCAGTTATTGGCGCTGTGGCCGATCGTATTTTTCACCGGGCAGAAGTGCTCATGATTCGCAAAGGCCGCAGTTACCGGACAGAAGGGCCGGAGGCCCCGAAGATCCATCCTGAATCCGAATAACTCCTTTCTCCGCTCAGCCTCCCTAAGCAAAAGCTCAGGCCGTGTTTGGAAAACAGGCCTGAGCTTTTTTTTATTCCTGTCTTAAGTGCTTTCACAGGTCATGGGCTCACCAAACAAGCTTTGTTTTTGGCCTATGACGCTTCAGCTATGCGCGAAAATAGCAACCAAATGAACTCCCAGGGCGCTGGGGTAGTGAAAATAGGGCCTTGTCTACAATTTGTTGCTAAATAATTCAACGGTAACCAACCATGACTGATGACTCGAAAAATGGGGAAGAAATTAGCATGGGATATCAACAGGTAGCAGAGTGGGTCTCTTTAAAACCCGGCATGGGTGGGTC
>NZ_JIAK01000050.1 GCF_000620765.1 Desulfovermiculus halophilus DSM 18834 | reverse complement strand
CCTGTCCCTTATGTTGCGAGTTTTCCTAATCATGCGTAAATAATTACGATGGAGTATATTTTGGTGTAATTGAATAACTCCATTGATATTATTGGGATGTTTCTGTACACAACATAATGATTTTTGACTGAGAACATAATTTTATGCTTTAGTATGATTTGATTGCATCCTGTATACTGCCCACAATTATTTCTACAGGCTGTCCAGCCAGTTCAAGGTTTCCTGTTCTTTTTCCCAATCCAGCAGATCATCCAGCTTATCGTCCTGGGTAAGGTTTTGGGTGTAGGCAATGAATTTCTTTTGCAGCTCACGCTTACGGCTTAAGTCCATTTTCAGATAGACCATGGTGGACTGCAGATTTTCATGACCCAGGTGATTTTTGATGTCTGTTAAGCTATAGCCTGCTCCCAGCATGCGAATAGCGCACGAGTGACGGAAGCAATGCACGGGATTGAGGTTTTTGAGCTTGTCTTCTCCAAGGGCGAGAAGCAAGTATTTTCGGCACAGGCGGTGGATCCCGTGCCTGGTGAATCCTTGCCTTCGCTGATTTAGAAACAAAACATCCTGGTGCATGGGTTTGGGCTTTAGCCGGTATTTCTGGATATACATGGAAAGAAGCTGGGTCGTCTTGGGCCAGAGCTCGATTTGCCGATAGCGGTTTCCTTTGCCCAGAATCGCCAATGTCTTCTGGGATGGATCAAAATACTCAAGGTGCAAGGAGGCTGCTTCCCCAGCCCTGGCCCCGGAATCATAGAGCAGATGGATGATTGTGTAATCACGAAATCCTCCGCTTTTTTTCAGATCCACTGTATCCAGGACCTTCATTACTTCTTCATGGGTCAAAAATCCCACAAATTTCTTGACAAACCGTTTCTGGGGAATGGAGAGGATCCGTTCGGTCAGGTCGTTATGCTCAGGATACAGAAAACGGATCATCCGGGCCAGGGATTTAAAGGCCGCAAGTCTATGTCCTCTGGTCCTGGCGCAATTGTTACGCCCCACTTCCAGGTGATCCAAGAAGTCCAGGATGAGCTGGGTGGTGAGATGTTCAATCTGCAGGGACTTGGCCTCTCTTTGAAGACTCATGGCGGCAAAAGGCACAAACAAGCCAAAGGTTTGCCGGTAGGCCTGAATTGTGTTTTTGCTCACCCCCTTGGTTTTGGGCAGATACTGGTCAAAGAACGTGTGCAGGCAGGAGGTAAGGTTCATACATCCTCCAGGCGGGAAATGGCAAAATCCACAAACCCCTGCCGCCTCTTGGCATCCAAGACCTTGAGATAAAGGGCTGTGTACCGATACTTGCTGTGGCCCATATAAACGGAGAGCACGGGCAAAACCGCCTGGGGATCTTGACCACGCTCTTTAGCCGCCTTGAGGGTGTTTACGGCAAAGGAGTGCCTGAGGCTGTGGGGAGTGGGACTGCCAAAGACCATATTGCCCATGACCTTTCGCTGAGCTTTGATCCCGATCTCCTGGACCGCTTTGTTAAAGACCGGATATACCTGCTGATCTCTCAATGCGTTTTTAAATCCCGGGAAAAGATAGGGACTCTCAGGGCGCATAACCTTGCGCAAGGGAAGGTAGTTGTCCAGGTGGTCCCGGACTGTCCTGGGCAGAGGGATTAGACGGTCTTTGTGAAACTTTGTTTTGTGGATAAAGACAGTCCCTTGGCCGGGATCATACTGGGTGAGCTCCAGCCTTAGGGGTTCAGATATGCGCAGGCCGCATCTGGCCATCAAGACAAGGGCTGTATATGTCCCCAGATCGATCAAAAAATGCTTCTCGGTCCGCCGCACCTGGCAAAGCACTGCCTGGAGAAGATCCTCGGTTTGCTGGACAGAGAAGATAAAAGGGATAAAGGCGTTTTCTGTCTTGGCCGGCAGGTCCTGGACAGGATTGTGATCCACATGGCCGTACCTCAGCAGATAGGCAAAGAAGTTGCGCATTGTTCCAATGAGATTATTCACATTGGCCGGCGAGCCCGAGATTTTTTCCCGGAATGCAAGGAAAAATGCCGGGGTAAGATCCTCAAAGCCTGCGGCATGTTCCAGGACATAGGTGTCAAATGCTTTAAGCTGACTGCCAAGGCTCTTGTTTATGTACCCCAGCTCCCGGCGATAATGGAAAAACTCTTCCACATGCTGGGCCAAAAAGCTTTTATACCTCTTCATCAAAGAGCACCTCGCGCATGAGTTTAGTGTGCACGGACAGGTATTTTTTGCTGGTCTTGATGATGTCGTGGCCCAGCATTTCCTTGATTTCAAAAATGGAGGCTCCTGTCTGGAGCAGGTTTTGGGCGTAGGTATGGCGCAGCCAGTAGGCCGAGCCTTCAAGTCCGGCCTTTTGAAAGGATTTGCTTATATCCTGGCTCACGGTCATGGGGGCAAGAGGCCCATAAGGGGGATGGGTACTGCACAGTAAAATCCGGTGGCCAGGATTTTGGGGGCGGTCCCAGGCGATGTATGCGGCCAGGGCCTTTATGGTCGGCCTGGGCAGGGGCAATATGGCCGGGATGTCGTTTTTCCGGTCGGGGACGTTAATCTCTTTTTTGGGAAAGGAGATATCGTCCAGAGAAACCTGACAGATCTCCTTAGGCCGAAGCCCCAGGGAAAAGGCCAGATGGATCATGGCCTTTGTCCGCAGTCCCTTGGGATGACGGACATCTATGCTTTGGAAGAGCTCTTGAATCTGGTCCGGAGTCAGAAACTTGGGCGGGCTGCTTTGGGCGTACACCGGCGGACCCTGGATCAGAGCGCTCAAATCCTGGCCTAAAATTCGCCTTTCCTGATACAGATAGCGCAAAAACCCTCTGAGCACTGAGCGCTGGTTGATGCGGGTCTCTGGAGCAAAGTTTTTGTTTCTTTTGGCCAAAAATGAATCCATATGAAAAACATCCAGGTCCTCCAGATCAATGCTATGGTCCTGTAAGTAGTTATTGAGCGCGGACAATGTGCCCCTTACTCGATAGATTTGTATGTACCCTACCTGCCTGGTTTGTTTATAGAAGCGGATATAATCTTCAAATATTTCCGGCAAGGGCGGCGGCTCTTTGTATATGGGACTCTTGATCAGGCCCTGGCCGAACAGATAGCGGGCCAGTCCGCGTACAGCATGCCCGGTATGGTGCATCTTCACTTGAGCGCAAAAAGCCTGCAGGGTCTTCCAGGTGAAGATGTCATCCCACACAAGCTGCTCATTCTGGACAAACTGCTGGAAACGATCCAGGACCCGCTGATAGTTGTTCCAGGTGGAGTCAGCATACCCAGCCGAGATCATCCATTCCAGGTACTCGGCAATTGCTTTACTCAGCATCTTTGCCTCCCTTCTGGGCACTTTTTTCATAGGCCAGAAGGAACTGGACAGCTTCCTGGAAACAAAGCCCTTTGCCCACCATGACCAGGTCAATGGGATTAAAATTTCGCTCACAGCGGAAACAGCGGGCCAGGTTGGTCTTGGGATGGCAGGCGGTCATGAACTCATTGCAGAGTGGGCACAAAAAGCGCAGATACCCGTCTCGGGTTTTGAAGGGAATATCCAGGACCTGGATAATTTCAGAGATCAGGACCTCGTTTCTGAGCCTGCGCAAGACTTCTTTAGTAAAATACTGCCCCATGCTGCACCTCCGGGGTTGAATCAGAAGATGGTGCAGAAATTAGCACGAGGTGCAGATCAAAGACTATCGAGTCCTCTCTTTGCAATCAGCTCCAAATTGATCGTAACCATCAGGCATTTCGATTATTTTTACGACTTTGGCGTCCATCTTTGCAAACGGCAGATCCTGGACAGAAATCAGGCCATAATAGCCTGAAATATCATGTTCTTTGGCCGAGATGGCGTCCATCTTTGCAATCTGCCTGGAAATGGCCGCCATGGTCCGCAAAAGGCGATTTCGAGAGCGCTGTTTTTCCCTGTTCTGTCTGGTGTACTTCGGATGCTCTTCCCGATACGTCTTCCAATAGTCGGGATTCTTTTGGCACCACCTTTCCTGGGCATCTCTTTGATTGAGGCGGTAGGCCGGGTCATCGCGCATCTTTTTCCGTTGCCATTTTCGCTTTCTGGCTTTTTGGCACTCAGATGTTGAGCAGTACTTTTGATCTGGATTGCGGGGGGAGACAATGAATAACCGGCGGCAATGCCGGCAGCGCTTCTTGGTCATACCACCTCCCTGAGGATGAACCTTGAGAAGGTATATGACCAAAAAGAAAGAGTAAGGTAAAAGCGGATCCAGATAAGGATAGTTAAGAGGCAGGGTAATCGGGGTACTGGTTAAAAATCTTGGCGGGGTATCGGGGTATCAGAGACCTCCCATACTCAATTCTCGCAACATAATACAACTGACAACATAATGTCCC
>NZ_JIAK01000049.1 GCF_000620765.1 Desulfovermiculus halophilus DSM 18834 | reverse complement strand
TATCTGAAAATGGACTTAAGCCGTAAGCGTGAGCTGCAAAAGAAATTCATTGCCTACACCCAAAACCTTACCCAGGACGATAAGCTGGATGATCTGCTGGATTGGGAAAAAGAACAGGAAACCTTGAACTGGCTGGACAGCCTGTAGAAATAATTGTGGGCAGTATACAGGATGCAATCAAATCATACTAAAGCATAAAATTATGTTCTCAGTCAAAAATCATTATGTTGTGTACAGAAACATCCCAATAATATCAATGGAGTTATTCAATTACACCAAAATATACTCCATCGTAATTATTTACGCATGATTAGGAAAACTCGCAACATAAGGGACAGGTTATATTTGACATTCAAATGACCCAAGGCAGCCGATATGAACAAGACACCTGAGCAGGAAGCGCGAGACAGCATAGATGAGCTCCTTGAAAAGTCCGGCTGGGTGGTTGTAAATAAGAAGGCCATCAACTGGAGTCTGGGTCCTGGACTTGCGGTTCGGGAGTATCAGACCGATGCCGGTCCGGCTGATTATGTCTTGTTTGTGGACCGAAAGCCTGTGGGTGTGATCGAAGCTAAGAGGAAAGATGAAGGCCATCGCCTGAGTTCGCATGAAGGGCAGGCTGAAGCTTACGCCAAAAGCAAGATTAAATGGTTTGCCGATTCCCACCCCCTGCCTTTTGTCTATGAAAGTACCGGCCTGGTTACCCAATTTACTGATCTGCGCGATCCCAAGCCCAGAGCCAGGGAGGTCTTCTCCTTTCACCACCCCGCCACTCTGAGTCAAAGAATCAGCCGCCAATTAAGCCTCTGCCAGAGGCTGCAGCAACTGCCTGACCTTCCACCTGAAGGCCTGCGGGATTGCCAGCTCCGTGCAATCGCAAATCTGGAAGAGTCCTTTAAGCAAGGCAGGCCACGAGCCTTGATCCAAATGGCCACTGGCAGCGGCAAGACCTTTACCGCTATCACTTCCATTTATCGCCTCCTCAAGTACGCCGATGCTCAGCGGATCCTTTTTCTGGTGGATACCAAAAACCTGGGAGAGCAAGCCGAACAGGAGTTCATGGCCTATACCCCCTTAGACGACAATCGCAAATTCATTGAGCTGTATAATGTCCGGCGGCTCAATTCCAGATATGTACCCCAGGACAGCCAGGTTTGCATAAGCACCATTCAGCGCATGTATTCCATCCTCAAAGGCGAGGACATGGATGAGGCTGCGGAACAGAGCAACCCGCATGAGCATGCAACCACCGGCCAGCCCAAAGAGGTGGAATACAACCCGGATGTTCCGCCAGAGTTTTTTGACTTCATTATCATCGATGAATGTCACCGCTCAATCTATAACCTGTGGCGGCAGGTCCTGGATTATTTCGATGCCTTTCATATCGGTCTGACGGCTACCCCGGATAAACGCACATTCGCCTTTTTTAATGAAAACGTGGTCAGTGAATACCGTCATGAAGAGGCTGTGGCCGACGGGGTCAATGTGGGCTACGACACCTACCTAATCGAGACGGAAATCACAAAACAGGGAAGCAAGTTGTTTGCCGATCTATGGGTAGACAAACGGGACCGCTTAACTCGCCGAATGCGCTGGGATCAGCTGGATGAGGATGTGACCTATAGAGGAAATGATCTTGACCGGGACGTGGTCAATCCCAGCCAAATCAGAAATGTGATCAAGACCTTTCGGGATAAGCTCCCGGAGATTTTTCCGGTCCGGGAAGAGGTTCCCAAAACGCTCATCTTTGCCAAGACCGACAGCCATGCAGATGACATCATCAAGATTGTGCGCGAGGAGTTTGCCGAGGAAAACGCCTTTTGCAAAAAAGTGACCTACAAGGCCAGCGAGGATCCAAAGTCCATGCTGACCTCGTTTCGTAACGATTACTATCCCAGAATCGCTGTTACTGTGGATATGATCGCCACAGGCACGGACGTGAAGCCTCTGGAATGTCTACTCTTTATGCGCGATGTGCGTTCCAAGAACTATTTTGAGCAGATGAAAGGCCGAGGAACCAGAACCCTGAGCTATGACGACCTGAAAAAGGTAACTCCATCAACGCAAACCAATAAAACCGGATTCGTCATAGTGGATGCCGTTGGTGTAAGCAAATCCCTGAAAACTGACAGTCGCCCACTGGAACGAAAGAAGTCGGTTCCCCTCAAAGACCTCCTGCAGGCCGCCCTCATGGGCCACTGTGATGAAGACACATATACCTCGTTGGCCAATCGTCTGGCCAAGCTGGAGCAGCAAATTACACCCCAGGAGCGGGAAAAATTTAAAGAGCTGACCGGGGGAAAATCTATCAACACCTTGGTGCACAACCTCCTTGATGCCCATAACCCAGATAAAATCATCGATGCTGCAAAAGAGAAATTCAGCTTGCCTGCTGATACAGATCCGGATGAAACGCAAAAGCAGGAAGCCCAAAAAGACCTGATCGATGAGGCCAGGAATACTTTTACCGGTGAGCTGAACGAATACATTGAAAAGGTGCGCACTTCTCATGAACAGATTATCGATAACATCAATCTGGATCATTTGGAGCACGCTGGATGGGATTACGAGGCCCAAGGAAAAGCATCAGAGATCATAGAAGATTTCAAGGCCTTTCTGGAGGCTCACAAAAATGAAATCACCGCCCTGTCCATCTTCTACAACCAGCCTTACAACCGCAGGCAGATCACCTATGATATGATCAAACAGGTGCTGGAAACCCTGAAACAAAACAAGCCCTATTTAGCCCCTGTCCGGGTCTGGCAGGCCTATGAGCAGTTGGAAAAAGTGAACGGCAAATCCCCAAAGAGCGAGCTGACCGCCCTGGTCTCCCTGATCCGCCGGGTTACCGACATTGATCACACCCTGACCCCCTATGATCAGACAGTTAATCGCAACTTCAAAAAATGGGTGTTTGACAAACAGGCCGGAGCGGCCCAGAAATTCGACGAAGAGCAAATGACCTGGCTGCGCATGATCCGGGATCACATCGTCAGCTCCATCCACATGGACGTGGAAGACCTGCAATATGCCCCTTTTGACGGCATGGGCGGAGCTGGAAAAATGGCTCAACTGTTTGGGGATGAGATAAGTTCAATAATTGATGAAATGAATGAGGCTTTGGCGGCGTAAGAATGCTATACAACCAAAATGCTGGCAAGCTTTTGCCAAGAAGTTGGAGCTTATCGCAGATCGGTGAAGTTTGTGATATACTTGATAGTTATAGGATTCCTATAAATTCAAAAGATCGAGATAAAAGAGTCGCTGGAAAACAAGAAAGTGATCTTTTTCCATACTATGGCGCAACCGGACAAGTTGGCAGTATTGATGACTATATATTTGAGGGTGAACATGTTCTTTTAGGTGAAGACGGAGCACCTTTTCTAGATCCATTCAAAGATAAAGCATATATAGTAAATGGAAAATTTTGGGTAAATAATCATGCACATATAATAAAATCCTTAACTTCAAATAAGTTTATATTATATTACTTAAACCACATTGATTATCGATATTATGTTACCGGAACTACCAGACTCAAGCTTAATCAAGCTTCCTTAAAAAAAATAACTGTGCGTTTTCCCTCCTATTACGAACAACACCAAATAGTCTCCAAAATCGAAGAACTCTTTTCAGAACTCGACAGCGCCACCCAGAGCCTGAAGAAGGCCCAGGAACAGCTGAAAACATATCGTCAATCTGTGCTCAAGCATGCTTTTGAAGGCAAGTTGACTGAAGCATGGCGTAAGCGCCAGAAAGAAGCTGGCAATCCTCCTGAATCAGCTGAAAAGCTGCTGGAACGTATCAAGCAGGAACGCGAAGAGCACTATCAGAAGCAGCTTGCGGAATGGGAAAAAGCGTGTGAGCAGGCTGAGGCAGAGGGCACAAAAAAGCCAACCAAACCAAAGAAACCAAAGGATCTTCCGCCACTGACGAAGGAAGAGCTTGCGGATCTTCCGGAACTGCCTGAGGGGTGGGCTTGGGTTAAGCTGGGAAATTTGTCAAATATTGTCGGCGGAGTTACGAAAGGAAGAAAGCTCTATAATAAAGAAACCTCTGAGCTTTATTACTTAAGAGTTGCTAATGTTCAAGATGGATACTTAGATCTAAGCAATCTTAAAAAGATTGAAATCCCCAAAGAAGAAGAACAAAAGTATTTACTTGAATATGGAGATCTTCTATATACAGAAGGTGGTGATAAAGATAAACTTGGACGCGGTACAGTTTGGAAAAACCAAGTTTATAGATGCATTCACCAAAACCATATATTTAGAGCGAGACTCATAAGTAAAGATCTTTTATCGTTATATTTTGCATACTTTACTTCCTGTAATACAGCAAAAACGTATTTTTTTTCCAACGCAAAGCAAACTGTAAACTTAGCATCGATTAATATAACGATCCTTTCCAACCTACCAGTACCTATCACATGTGCCAAAGAACAATCTCAGATTACTTCTGAAATCGTAACAGTTTAGCCCTTTGAAAAATCTGCCAACAAGAAGCAAAAATTAACTGGCGTCGGAGGGAGAGATTTGATACCTTCTCTCCATGGCCGATCAGAAGATTATTTTTAAGTTCCGTTCCCGTGAGTATTCAGAAAATGACCTGAAAGCAATCCGCCAGGTCATCTCTGAGAATTTTCATCTGGGACGGACCCAGATATCATGCATCCTGGCCCAGACCTGGGAGTGGAAACAGCCAAACGGGAAATACAAAGAGTTTGCTGTCAGAGACACTCTTCTTCGCATGCAGGAAGCGGGGCTCATCGAATTGCCCCCGCCCTTGAGGCGCAATAACAACAAAGC
>NZ_JIAK01000048.1 GCF_000620765.1 Desulfovermiculus halophilus DSM 18834 | reverse complement strand
CGTGTTTGGAAAACAGGCCTGAGCTTTTTTTTATTCCTGTCTTAAGTGCTTTCACAGGTCATGGGCTCACCAAACAAGCTTTGTTTTTGGCCTATGACGCTTCAGCTATGCGCGAAAATAGCAACCAAATGAACTCCCAGGGCGCTGGGGTAGTGAAAATAGGGCCTTGTCTACAATTTGTTGCTAAATAATTCAACGGTAACCAACCATGACTGATGACTCGAAAAATGGGGAAGAAATTAGCATGGGATATCAACAGGTAGCAGAGTGGGTCTCTTTAAAACCCGGCATGGGTGGGTCCGGTGTGTGTCGGCGGTAACACTACAACCGGAACGCCACGCACCATGGCTTCGAGGACACTCAGAGGAATCCCCTCATGTAGAGATGTATTCACATATACATCCAGCCGGGAAAAAAAATCTTCCATTTTGTCCATATGGCCAAGAAAGTCAAAGTAATTTTCCAGGCCGTATCCGTGAACTCTTTCCTTCAAAACATCCATTTCCGGTCCATCTCCAGCCAGCACAAAGCGTACGCTCGGGACTTCTTGATGAACCCTTATCGCCATGTCGATAAACAGGGAATAGTTTTTGACTGGGCACAAACGGCCACACGTCCCGATAACAAACTCGCCGCCTTTGTACTTTGAGGCCAACGTTGGAGGATGTACCCCATTATGAATAACGACAACTTTTCCTGGACCGGACAAAAAATCGGAGAGCATGGTGTATTTCATTTCGTCGGAAACCGCCACAGTACAGTCAAAGCATCGGGTCAAAAATCTAAAGTTGACCTGCCGTATTGCCCAACCCTTAAGAGAAAAAGACTTTCCGAACTTTTCGGGCATTCCGTGCTGCGTTCTGACAAGTCCAATCTTTTGCTCTCCCCTTGTGGCAAGATAGGCCAACAAATTTTCCTTGTAGCGGTGGGAGTGGACCAGGTCCGGTTGAAACGCCTCCAGCTCTTTTTTCAGTTCAAAGAGGAGTCCTGGAAATGACCTTTTGTTCTCGTCTATGACAGTGCTTGGAATTCCCAAGCTCTCAATTTCCCTGGCCGGACGGCCGGGGTTTAATACTACAGCGCGAAGCTCCACTCCAGCACAACCTTGAAGTCCCTGAAGCAGGTTTATAGCCATGACTTCGGCACCAGCCCACAGGTCGCCAGAAAGAACATGCATGACTTTCATGGTCTTACATCTGCCTCGACTCTCGATTTATCAACAGATTCCCAGCAGTCGACACCCAAGCAGACCCTCATGGGCAGACATGTCCTGATGGATACCTACTCTTTTCAAAGCAAAACGATCACCTTGCGGAAAATTGATACCGTATCTAGTCGTACAGGCAGTTGAGTATCCAGCATCTTGGACTAACTCCTTAATTTTCACAGAGTAATTACCGTTCGGGTAGCAGAAGGGAATGAATTCGGAGTGGACGGCTTTTTCTTGAATAAGTTTTTGCCTGGATTCTTTTAATTCGGTCTGTATTACCCCGGAGTCCAGATGGGTTAAAATCTGATGTCGGACTGTATGAGAACCGAAATCAATCAAGTCACTCGCTTGAGCCTCTCTGACCTCTTTCCAGGTCAAAAATCTACGCTCAGATCTTGAAAATCCCCCTGCAAGCAAGGCAAGTTCACACAATACCTTCTCTATCCGTTCCTCAATCTCCCCCTTCAGAAGGTTAATGGAATACTCGATCCACTCCGGCAAGTTGGACTGATTACAAAGAATCCTATGCACAAGCGGATCTTCACTCCGATTTGAACCAACTGCTTTTCCGGTAGATGAACTTTCAATTTTCTTGAGAAGTTGGGCTAAACGGTCTGTCCAAAATGTGCAGTTGCTGCCAATAAATCCGGTCGGCAAAAACACAGTAGCCGGTACTTGGTATTTGCGAAGAATAGGAAAAGCGAAGTCGTAAAAATCTCGCCAACCATCATCAAAGGTCACGATACACCGAGGTTTTTTACACCGCTTGACTTCCGCGGACGACAGCGTCTGCAACGACTCCATCTCAAACCGGACGGATAGAAAGCGAAGATGTTGATCGAAGGTTTCTGGTAACACGTACATACCAGGCTGAACAGTCTCATCCGCCATCTTAGCTGGTATGATGCGGTGGTACATAAGAACAAAAAATCTGTCAGAGGGTATGGCTTGTATTTTACGATCCACTATTCCAGCAGAATGAAGCATTCTGGCCCAATAGTACTTGAGCCAATATCCTATTCTTCCCATGCGCCCTCTATGATACCTGGTGACTCACTTCCGCAAATCACGAACGTACTGTTTGAGTTCAAAGAAAAACGGCTTGGGATCGCTCCATTTAAAAACCTCATTCTGAATCGATGAGCGAAAAAAATCTGTGCAGAAATTAAAAAACACCTTGGATTTTGCTGGAGCATCCTCGGGCAATGACAGCAGGCTGGATCTGTTTTTAAGCCTGATAAGCAAATGATCCAAATCCCCCAGTTCCCAACGGGAACGTAGTCCAGTTCTATAGCTAGCTGGACCACTGCAATCTTTTCCCAGGGCCATTTTGTACAGCAAATACGGAAAATCTACTCCTGCAGAAATTGCCAATTGCAATGATCCCCAAAATCGAGCATTGACTTCCATGAGCTTTGGCCGGTTGTCTCGTTTGTCCACCTTAAACTCGACCATGCCTACTCCTGTCCAACCAACCCGCTGAAAAAGACGCTTTGCAGCATCCAAGGCTTCATGTGGCGGATCAATGCTTTCACAAACAACGCTCACTCCCCCTGATGGCGGCTTTTCTCTGATCCGTCGGTGGGCAAAAAATGCCTCAGTTTGACCTTGATTGCACAGAAGAAAAATCCCGACTCCTGGTCCATGAATCCTTTCTTGAATCAAGAAGGAATGAGAATCGAACGGGGTAGTTGCAGCTATACGCATGAAATCGTCAGCTGTTTGGGCATACCTCACACTGGTTTTAAGCCACCCATGTGAGGTATGTATCCGAGACAATGCTGGCTTGAGCACAGCGGGCAAAGGAATGTGCGCCGCAATACTGGAAAAGTTGGGATCAATGTCTTTTCCCTGGCAAAAAATGGTATATGGGTGAGAAATGTCCAATTCCTGAGCAATACGAAAGAGGTATGATTTATCGGATAGTTGCTTATAGGCCGTATCGGCCCCAAAAGGAAAAATGTGGTTTTGTTTTATGATTGCTTGAGACTGAAAACTCTCGATCATCCCTATATCCGTAGTTGGAATTATGACCAAGGGTTCCTGAACCTTGGAGAGCACATCATCAAGTTTTCCACAACGGTGATACTTTTGAGAGCAGTATTTTGATGCTCCGCTTAAGCTTCTCAGTTCTCCATTTTCACATATGCAAACTTTCACCCCCCGGCCCCCCAAGGAACGAGCACAGGCAAGTGTTGACTTGAGGTTTGGATCAATAAGGAGCACTTTCATCATGTAAACTGGAGATTTCGGTTTTGAGGTTCGTAAATCTTTTCGACCAATCAATGGCTAGTTTTTCTTTGAGGCTACTAACCGCATCGCAATAGTATGCATAGTTATCTACTATTGTATTGATAGCCGAGGCAATCTGTTCAGGAGAATTATCAACATACACAACCCCTTTAGAAAAATATGAGCGGATTGTCGTAGTGTTTGACAGTATCATCGGTTTATTGAGAGCCAAAGCTTCATACGATCCACAGTTTAGCAAATACTCTTTTTTTGTTAAAACAACAATAATATCGCAAGATTGCATGTAGCTAAAATAATCAGACTCGTCAATATAATCCGTAAGTATAACATTTTTTGGACATAATTTATGCAATTTAATTTTTATTTTCCCGCTAATATAAATATACCAACTTTTATTTATCAATCTCCCTGCTTCTATAACACTATAATAAGGCTCATCATCACTATATGTATTGACTACAAATATATTTACATCACCGCCCATTTTTTTTTCATATAAATTTGTGATTTTAGGTATTTTATCTTGAAGAACGAAGGATCGTCCACCCCAATTTTCAATTTTATCCTTCAGATAATTGTTGGTAACTATTGTTAAATCTGTTTTTTTTGCTGTAAATCGACTAACAAGAAAAAATATTTTCCATTTTATTTTTGGTGAATTTTTGTTTTCAAACTTGAAATTAGAATGCCTATCAGCTATAAGCTTATATTTAAATAAAGGACGAAAAAAAATCAAAATAAAGTTTAAAATTATTGATGGATTCTGACAAAAAAGTATATCCGGTCTACGCACAACAAGTGTATGTAATGTTAATAAAGTTAACTTTATATACCGAACTAACCAAAAACATTCACAATCATGAATTATAATTTCCACGTCAAGTGCATGTGCAAGCTCTAAAGATCTTCTCTGTTTTTCCCAGCTTATCCAGGCTGCTTTCATAAGCTTCTGCCATACCATTGTTGTATAGTGCAGTTGCATTTTCATTGGAGTGTCAGCTGATTCTCAATCGTCATTGCGAGCGAAGCGCAACCTTCCCGGGGCAGGACAAGATTGCCACGCACCTTCCATATACTTATAAGTTCATACAATTTAAACATTTAAACGCAATTATCGGTCATCACAAGTAAAGGATAGACCAGTAGGAGTTTCCATTCATCATTTACAGACCGGTTTGATATGCCGTATAGCTCATGTCCTCGATCGGACATTGCAAAGTGCAAACAAATACGCGACAACCGGCCAGGGTCAGACCTCACCCTTCATATTAATGAGAGCAAAAAGTTGTTTACTTTTTGCGCGCAGCACACAGATGCGCGGGAAATAAATTCCCGCTTTCGTCATGCCCGAGTCCCGCCATAGGTAGGACTACTAATTGGTGCGAAATGTAAAAAAGATTTCGCACCTGTCATTGACCACCCCAATGGAGCCACCCATGATCGGCTAATCGGGCCACCCTATGATCGCCCTAATGGGGCCAGTTTTAAGTGGCCATCTTGAGGTTGCGAACCCCCCATTTTTTAGGCTGATTTTTGGCTTTTTTCCACCTCTTTTTTGAGAGCTTGGTTTGGCTTTGGTTTCCTGTAGCTGGGCCCATCCAAATAGACCAGGTAGGCATCATGCCGGAGTCTATCGATGGTAGCTGATCCCAAAAGCTTGTTTTCAAAGGCCCGGTCCCATTCCTGGAAATCAAGGTTGCTTGTAATGATGGTGGATGCATGTTCATATCTTTGG
>NZ_JIAK01000047.1 GCF_000620765.1 Desulfovermiculus halophilus DSM 18834 | reverse complement strand
GGTGGGAGATCAGCTGTAGCCTGGATTTGGAAACCCGGGCGACTGCTGAAGTCGGAGCATCTGGATTCGCAGATTGTGGGAAAGCTGGATTTTCCGAATTGTGCCCGGAAGTTGCGAACCAAGTCCCCCCTTGAGGGGGGAATCCAAGGGGGTGTTTTTTTGCGGAGGGCAGAAGTCCAAGGCTCAAGGAGCAAGGGGCAGTTAGAAAGCAACACCCCCCAACCCCCCTCAAGGGGGGACGAGGTGGGAGATCAGCTGTAGCCTGGATTTGGGAACCCGGGTGACTGCTGAAGTCGGAGTATCTGGATTCGCAGATTGTGGTAAAGCTGGATTTTCCGAATTGTGCCCGGAAGTTGCGAACCAAGTCCCCCCTCGAGGGGGGACTCCAAGGGGGTGTTTCTTCTGCGGAGGGCCGAAGTCCACGTCTAAAGGAGTAAGGCTGCCAGAAAGCAACACCCCCCAACCCCCCTCAAGGGGGGACGGGGGGGGAGATCAGTTGAAGTTTGGATTAGTCAGGGTGACTTCTGTTCTCTGTCTTCTGTCCTCTGTATTGAGGGCCATCCTCTCCCAGGCCAATCCAGACCACAAAAAAAGCCGGGGCCGCACGCGGCCCCGGCTTCATCCTTTTGCCGGCGTCAGGTCGAACATCAACCGATGTTAGAAGTCGTAGGACAGACCAAAGGTAGCCCGGTAGATGTCATCGTCCTTGTAGTCACCGCCATTGGGTCCTTCACCCCAGATGTCCTCGTCCATGTCCAGAGCGGCGTAGTCGAGTTCCAGAACGGCCTTCAGGTTTTCGTAGATCTGATAGTAGTTGTAGAAGGTAACTTCAACTGAGCTGTCTTCTGTGGTCATCTCGGTAAAACGAGAATCCTCTTTATCTAATGCTACAACTTCTTCTGTAAAGGCATCCTCATCATGGGTCCCCTGGGAGTAGGCAATGGCAAAAGAGTGGCTCAGCTTGTCCACGAACTGGATGTCCTTGAGGGCGAAGCCCAGGCTCCAGACGCCGTGGGGCACGTACTGGGCGTAGGAGTAGTCACCGTCGCCAAAGCCATAAGCGCTGTTGAATCCAAGAGCCGCGCCTGCCGGGGGATAGTAGTACCCATCGTTGCGCAGGGTAGGCATGGTCTCGCTGCCGTCGTCAATGTCATCATCCTCCCCAGAGGAGTAGTAGAAATACAGAGAGGGGGTGAACAGATCCATGGCGGTGTAGTCAACGCTGACATCAAAGAAGTAACCTTCCCGATCCAGGGCGCTGCTTCCGCCGTCAACGCTGCCGTACACGAACTGACCAGTAATGGACAAGGGATCAATCATGTCGATGCCGAAGGGCAGTCCAACCCAAAAGGCGTCGACATTATCATCATAAAGATCTTCATCAGCAGATTCACTTGCAATGGTGCCCAGAAAGGAGGTCCAGGTATCGAACATCCCAGTATACTGGCTGTTCATAACTTCTTCCCCGATGCGGGCATATACGCCGTAGGGGGTAAGATTGAAACCTTCGTAGTTTAGGGGCACAGAGGCCACAAAGGCGTCCAACTGGTCACCACCTGTGCGGTATTCCCTTGTATCGTCATAATCACTGCCGCCAGAAATCCGATATCCATCATAGGCCCGGACATACCCGAGCGTAAAGCTGGCCATGTCATTGACTGGGGCGTTGATGAAGATTCCGGGCATGTCGTCAGCCAAGACCGGGGTGCCCATGGCGCTGCCCGGAGTGACGTACCCGGTCAGGCCAGCCTGGATATTGACCTCGGTGTTTGGCCAGTTGAAGTTCAACTGGGCCCGCTTGATTTCGATGCCGGAAAAGTCTTCATGTTTGTTGGCGGCTGCGTCGTTGCCAAAGTAACCGCCTTGGTACCCCCAGCCGTTATCGATCTCATAAGCGACCTGAGCGGTGAGGTTTTCATTGGCGCTGTACTCAAAGTACTGCCTGATCCGCTGATAGATCTGATGATCATCAGACTTTGCATCTTCGTCGAAACCGAAGTTGTTCACAAAGGATGCCGCTGCCCGGTAGTACCCAAAGGTACAGAACTGAGGCAGATCCTGCTGGGCAAAGGAAATGCCCGCGGTGCCCAGGACCATGGCTGCTGTGAGCAGTCCCAAGACGAATTTTTTCATAGCCTTCCTCCTTGTGCATGACCTGTTGCATGTTGTCCTGACGCCTGGTTTAAATATTTATACCAGGCTCATAAAAAATGCAAGCCAAAATCGGCACAAAGTACAAAATTTTTTACATTAGAAAGAGGGAGCGGAGAATGGGGGTAGATGGGTAGGGCTTGCCTCCTGTTCTTGATTGTCGTAGCGTTTGCTTATGTCCAAGCGCCAAAATCCCCATGACAAGGTGATCAAAAACATCCTGGGCAGGCATGAAACGGCTGTCAGTTTTCTACAGAGTTTTTTGCCGGAAAGGATGACCCGGCACCTTGAGCTGGAGTCCCTGCGCTTTGAGCAAACGAGCCACATTCCAGACCATTTGCAAGAGTACTTCTCCGATATACTCATACGCATGCCTCTCCGGGATCGTGATCAGGAGGCCGAGATCTATGTTCTGCTGGAGCACAAAAGTTTTCTGGATGAATGGGTTCCGCTCCAGCTGCTTCGGTACATGGTGGAAACGTGGACCTCATACGGGCAAAAACGCAAAGAACCATTCCGTAAGCTGCCCCTTCTTTTGCCGATCGTCATAGCCCATGGAGAGTATAAGTGGCGCTACAAAACCAAGCTCAGTTCAATTGTTGATGTGCCTGACGAAACATTCCGTGCTTATCTCCCGGACTTCGAATACAGCCTCTTTGATGTGAACGTTGAAGATGTTCGGGGCTATGCCTTCCATTCGGCCCTGAAGTCCTTGTTTGCCATTTGGCAGATCAGCCCGAAGAGGGAGTTTCTGGATGAGCTCAAAGACGCTCTGATGTTCCTTTTTCAGGATTTGGATGAGAAACAGCTTGATCGATTCTTGAAGATCCTGGTATACTACTTATCACAGGCGAGGTCTTCGGAAGAACTGTCTGATATTATGGACGTGATCCGATCCTTACCTGCTGGAGGAGAGACTATGGAGACTATAGCTGAAATGTTGGAGAAAAAAGGCTACGAGAAAGGCCTTTCCCTAGGGGAACAACGAGGCGAACAACGAGGCGAACAACGAGGCGAAAAAAGAGGTGAGCTTAAAAAATCCAGAGAAATGCTTTTGGAAGCTATAAGCGAAAGATATGGCACAGTCAGTTCCGATCTCGTCAGACGCATCAACTCTATTGACTCTCACGATACTTTGAAGATGCTCTTCAAGCAGGTCTTCCGAGTGGATTCGCTGGAAGAATTTCAAGAACAGGTCCTGAGAGCTACAGACAACTGACGTGTGAGCTGTGAATGGCAAAATTGTTTGCACTTTGTCGTGATCTTGCCATGCATGAGACCCCTTTAGTCATTTAGGGGTAGCCACGCGCAGACGCGTGGCTATTCTCTTCTTTACGATGCCCCCCCTTGTAACGAAGCCAAGTTCTGCCGGTCTACGCCAGAGGCGGCGCTGACCTTTGCCCTCTTTCTTCTGCCTTCTGATCTCTGATCTCTGACCTCTGATGTCTGTCCTCTTCCGTCCTCTGATCTCCGTTTCCCGCCTGAATTGACTTTATGGCGCTTTGTTTGCATTGTTTTCATAACGAACGATGATGGCCAGTTTTTTCAGCACCACAAGACAAAAGGGGGATGCTATGCACAGATCCATGTGGGCAGTGTCGATCGCGGCGGTTTTTTTTCTGCTGGCTGCCAGTGCGTGCCAGATGTCGCCAAGTTCGGATTCCATTCGGATGATCAAATTCAAAGTGCCGTCTTGTTCCTGAGAAGGGACAGCCATAAGGGTCAGGTCGGCCCTTAAGGACGTTGAGGGGGTGACGAACGTTGTTAAGGTGGACGTTCACAGGCATGATGTGATTGTGTCTTATGATGAGCGGGTAACAAGCCCGGACAAGATCGCGGAGGCCCTGGCTCAGATCGGATATCCGCCGGAAGGGGAGCCGGAAATGCTGCGCTGACCAAAAAAGCCCGCTTCGGCGGGCTTTTTTTGATGGTTTGCGAGCAGGGCGGGACTGCAAAAAGTCGTCTTACGTTTATTTGGGATAAAATTTGAAGATATAAGGCTTTGATTTTACTGACCTCTGTCGAGTGCAAATACAGATTTTGCACTCGCATCAGGCAGGGCAATGGCGGAGAACTCCACATGGAGTGCTTTTCAGCCCGCCATGGACCTGGCGGCAGACCACCAGCTGCAGATATGGGATGCGCTTATCCTGTCTGCTGCAGCGGAAAATTCTTGTCGCCTTCTGCTCAGCGAAGACCTGCAGGAGGGTTTTGTCTGGCACGGAGTGACTGTGATCAATCCCTTGGTCAAAGGCCGCAGTCGCAGTCCGCTTCTGGAAAGGCTGTTGAATAGCTGATGTCGAGTGGAATTTGGATTGCCTGATGGCGACAACATTCTGTGTTTGCAGCAGGGAGGAAATATGAAACGTTTACAAAAACACATGCTTTGGCTGTGGTGCATGCTCCTGCCATTGGCGACTGGATGCGCGACGTTCGGCCAATTCGGCACCAGCACTCAGGTCTACCCCTCCTCGCTGGAACTGGATATTCGGGTGGAGCAGCTGCGCCAGAACGCCCGGGACTACGAAGTGTATTACTCCGGTCCGAAGTACAATCCATCTGCCATCCTGTTCGTTGTCCAGGAGCAGGAGGCATTGAATCTGAAACTGGACCAGGACTGGAAAGTGGTCCTGCCCGGGCCGGACCTGGAGGACCTGTTCTGGAGGATCGAGATGGAGAAAAAGCATCTGGTCAAGTTGCGGGCCGTGGTGCCTCCGGAGGAGGACATGCAGACCGCGGACAACATATTGGCCTATATTTACAGCCAGGACTATGCCTCTCTGAGAAAGACAGAAGAGGAAAATACCTATTATCTGCAGGCAGTACCGGAGCAGTACAATCCGCTGTATCACGACGATGGGATGCTGGTTGATCCCGGTATAAGGCATTGAAAGTAGACTGAGCGATTCTCTAACGTCATTCCTGCGGAAGCAGGAATCCAGAATTCCAGATTCCTACCATGCCCAGCGAGAAGCAACACCCCAGGACAGAAGACAGAGGACAGAGGTCAGAAAAAAGAAGAAAGAAACACCCCCCCAACCCCCCTCAAGGGGGGACCGACGGGGGGCAGTACAGTTGTGGGTTGTTACTGTCGATCCCGGCTTTATGCAGGACGGCGGCTTTGGAAAGCAGACTGCGGAAGAGCTGCTTTTTCTGACCCGAACCTGCAATTTGCGGACCGAGTCCCCCCTTGAGGGGGGAATCCAAGGGGGTGTTTCTTCTGCGGAGGGCTGAGGTCCAAGTCTCAAGGAGCAAGGCAAGCAGCCAGAAAGCAAC
>NZ_JIAK01000046.1 GCF_000620765.1 Desulfovermiculus halophilus DSM 18834 | reverse complement strand
CTCCGAGGCGCATCCGGTGGATGACGTGCTGGTACTGATACATTTCGAACCTCCTGTTTGACATTGTACCTCCTTGGAAGTGTTGTCTTTCCAGGGAGATATCCTTAATGAGGGAGGTTCGAAACCTTCAAAATGGCAAGGAAGCTACTTAATCACCTGAGTGGCTCCATTACGGTGATCATGAGCTGGCCTCATTAGGCCGATCATGAGGTGGCCCGATTAAGGTGATCATCAGGTGGCTCCATTAAGTGCACATAAACTGGCCCTATTAGCGTGATCATGGACTGGCCCTATTACCGCGGTCACTGACACCCCCTCCGGATGAATATCCGGCGCGACAGGCTCACCAGAGCCCTACAGGGCTTGCTCCGTCCTGTCTGCAACAGGAAGGGATTTTCCCAATCACCCTGACAATGATCCATATCGCCGGATAGATGCTGCGAAAAAAAGGGCAGGGGGAAACAAGCTAAGGACATTTTTGTACCCTTTTGAACTTCATTCGGTATCCCCATCCCCTCCCAATCAGCACACAACACCTCGCCTGCCCACCTCAGCCCAGAGTTTTCAATGGGTTACAGAACAAGAACATTTTTGGTTCTTCGACGTAGCCTGTGGATTTTTGGAGTTTGCCATCTCTTCTGTGTGCTATTCCACTTTCTGTGTCAAAGAGTCACATTTTTGTTCCCTTGTCTGATCCAGAGGACATCTTGGCTTATGACCACAGGAGATGGAAGGCTCTTGAAGACTGGAAGCGGAACTTCAGAGATAAGAATCTGCAAACCTTACAAACCCATAGGCTGCGTCCAAGGATCGCATTGTCAGCACTTCTGGAGGGAGGACAAAATGTGGGTGCGTATCTGCTCGTGCTTGTCCGGATCTTTTATCTTCCCTCCGGTTGCATCAGTCAGATAGAAGACGTCTACCACCTGGGCCCCCGGGGTGGTGATTTTGGCCACCTGGATGGAGAGATCAAAGCAGTGCAGGGCCTTGGATATGGTGTGCAGCACTCCCGGTCGCTCCCAAGTGTAGACCTCGATAACGGTATAAAAATCAGATGCCTGCTCGTTGATAACCACCCGGTCTTCTGCGCTGACAACCGGCAGCTGCCCAAAAGGACGGCCCGGATTCTTGTCCGCCATGTACTTCTCCAGGCTTTGTCGACCGCCGAGAACCTCTTCCAGATCCCTGTGCACCCGGTCCCAAATCTTCTCCGGATGCAGCGGATCCGGGATCTGGTCCACTAGCAGCTCGTCCACCGCTACACCATAGCTCCGGGTATGGATGTCGGCAGAAACGATATTCACCCCATTGGCCCACAGCACCCCGGTCAGATAATCGAACAGATTGGGCAGATCAGGGGTCAGCAGGGTCAGCTCCCAGATGTCGGGCGACAGGGCCTTCACCTTGAAGATCACCGACTTCTCCACCAGTTCCTGTTCCAGAAAGTAGTGCTTGACCACGGCCTCAGCCGGCTGGGTCAAGATGTAGCGCAAGGAGAGCTTCTCCAGCCACTGCATTACCTGCCCATGCACCGGGTCGGTCTCCAGCAGGCTGGAAACTGCGTCCCTGACCCCCTGCACCCGGCTGGATATGTCGCTCCCCTGCCAATCGTCCTGCTCCAAGAGATGCTTCACCTTCAGGCCGAGCTCAATGATCAGGGCCCTTCTCCAGATGGTGTACACCTGCGGTCCGGTCGCCTTGGAATCTGCTACTGTCAGCAAATACAGGGCGGCCAGCCGCTGGGTATCTTTGATGTTCAAGGCACACTCTTCTATCGGCTTTTCTTCGGCCAAGTCCCGTTTCAAAGCCGTATCTGCCAACAGCAGATGCTGATCAACCAAGAAAACCAGCAGAAAAAGCTCGCTTTCAGCAAGGCCCAGCCTGGTTCCGATCTCCACGGCCATCCGAGCCCCGCGTTGGGCATGGCCGTGTCCATGGCCCTTGCCGATATCGTGGATTAAAGCGGCCAAAAACAGGACCCGCCGGGTGGGCAGCACCTCGCCCAGCCACTGCATGCTGAACTCACTGGGCAAGGCGTCCGGATCATCCCCGGCCAAAATGACATGCAGCTCTCTGACTGTGCGCAGCAGATGCTCGTCAACTGTGTATAGATGGTAGGCATCGTATTGGACCCGGTAGCGCAGGGGGGCCATCTCCGGAATGAATGTCTCCAAAAAGCCGGTTTCCAGCATGACTTTCAGCACCGGATAGGCCATGGCGGGGGCAAGAAGAATGTCGAAAAATTGCGAGACGATCCCTGGATCCCTCCGCCAGCTGTCTGTAAACCACTCCAGATTGTTGCGGACGACCTGCCCGGTCTGGTGGTGAAAATGCGCCCGGTGCTGAACTGCCTGCCGGAAGAGATGCATGAGCAGCCCAGGATTTGAAGCCACCATGTACGGATCGTGAAAACGAATATGATTTCCATCCAGCACGAACGGCCCGGAAACAACCTTCTGCTTGCGCTGATTTTTGGCCGGACAAAGGTCCAAGCTCAGTGTTTCGAGCAAAAAGTCGGTCACCCTCCGGACCCTGGCCGTATACCGGTAATAGGAGCGCATAAAGCCCTCCACGGCCCGTCCTCCGGACTGGTTGTCCTCAAATCCGAGCCTGGCGGCCACCTCCGGCTGATATTGGATGATCAGCTGATCCAGGCGCCGGGGACTGATCACGTGCAGCTGCAGTCTGACCCGCCACAAGAAATCCCGGGCCTGCTCCAGCCATGCGTGTTCTGTCTCGTCGATGTACCCCCTGTCCAACAAGTGCCGCATGCTGGGGTTGTGCTCAAAGATCGTGCCGCACCAGCGCAGGGCGTGCAGATCCCGCAGCCCGCCCAGCCCGTCCTTTATATTCGGCTCCAGGAGGTAAATGCTTTTGGCCTGTTGCTCCCCTCTTTTGCCCCGCGCGGCTTGAATGGTTTCCAGACATTGTCGCTTCCGGCGGTTGCCAAAGCTGTTCAGCACCTCCTTTCGCCATCCGGCGTACATTTCCCGATCCCCGGCAATGAACTGCGATTCCAGGCAGGTGGTCAGGACCGAAAAGTCATTTCGCATCAGTTGCCTCAGCCCGGACCGGGAGCAGACCGTATGCCCCAGTTCAAACCCTCCATCCCACAGAGCCTGTACCAGGTCTTGAATCACACTATGCAAAAACGGCGGTAAGCGCTTGGAATAGACAAAAAGAAGATCCACGTCTGAGAGAAAGCTGACCTCTTTGCGTCCCAACCCCCCAACAGCTGTCAGAAACCACTCTGGTGCAGGCTTTGCCAGGCCCCCGATATGTGCCTGCATGGAACGTATGCACTCCTGGGCATAACCCCGCGCCCCGGCAATGCCCACGACATCCTTGCTGCAGGCCTGAGCAAAGCGATCCCTCTTGTCCCGCAAATCGGCTAAGAGCGGTGAAAACACGTTGGACACTTCCGAGCTACAGGGCATTTTCGCCTCGTTCTCCGGTTCTGATCCGCACACACTCTTCAACCGGGGAAATAAAGATCTTGCCGTCTCCGATCTTTCCCGTCTTTGCAGCTTTCTGAACAGCCTGGACCACATCCTCTACCCGTTCATCCGCGACCACCACCTCCACTTGGATTTTGGGTATGAAATCAACGACATACTCCGCCCCTCGATAGATCTCCGTATGCCCTTTCTGGCGTCCAAAACCCCGGATCTCAGCCACTGACATCCCTTTGACCCCGATCTCGGACAAGGCGTCCTTGACGTCATCCAGCTTAAAGGGCTTGATAATTGCCACCACTCGTTTCATATCCCCCTCCGAATCAAAAGTTCAGCGCTGCCTTTTGCACCGGCAAGCACGCAGCTCATACAGAGCCTGTGTGTACAGACAACATAGGTAAGCAGACCGAAACCGACTGGGACTGACCATGTCCCCGGCCGATCACCAGAATCGATCCCGGGGCATCTGTACAAAATTTGCAATCTATATGCCTAATTGCCCCGGCTTGATAAGCGTTCAGCCTCTGAACGAATACCCGGCATCAGGGCTAACCAAAGGAACTGAGCAGGAAAGGATGGAAACGGCAGGAATACGTTGATCAATGCGCAGAGTCTTCCTGGTGTGCATTTTGGAACCTGGACGGATCTATTTCGTACTTTTTGATTTTGTATTGAATAATCCTCTTGGTCGTACCCAGGATCCGCGCCGCTTGGGCTTGATTCCCTCTGGAGTCTTTCAGTGCGTCGGTGATCAGATCCCGCTCAAAATTGGACACCAGGATATCCATCTTGCCCCGTTTGCCTTCCGTGATATCTGAAGGTTTCATCTGCAATGTAGGCGGCAAATGATGGGCCTCAATAGTATCGGCCGGGGCCAAAAGCACAGCCCGCTCAATGCAGTTCTCCAGCTCCCGAACGTTTCCCGGCCAGTGATAGGACATCAGCAGGTCAATGGCGGAAGTGGAGATCCGCTTCACCTCTTTCTTGAACTCCCGGGCATACTTGGCGACGAAGAAATCGGCCAACAAGAGGATGTCCGGGCCGCGTTCACGTAGTGGAGGGATAAACACGGGAAAAACGTTCAACCGGTAATAGAGGTCGGAGCGAAATGTTCCCTTGGCCACTTCATGCTCAAGATCCTTATTCGTGGCCGCAACAACCCGTACGTCTACCCGAATCACCCGCGAGGATCCCAGAGGCTGGACCTCCTTCTCCTGCAAAACCCGCAGCAGCTTGGCCTGGGCCATGGGCGAGAGTTCACCGATCTCATCCAGAAATATTGTTCCCCCGTGAGCTTCCTCAAAGCATCCCTTGCGCCTGGATACCGCTCCGGTAAAGGCTCCCTTTTCATGCCCAAACAGCTCGCTTTCAAGCAGGCTTTCCGGCATGGCCGCACAGTTGACCCGGACAAGCTGATTCTTGGCCCGGGGGCTGTTCTCGTGCAGACTTTGAGCCACAAGCTCTTTTCCCGTCCCGGTTTCCCCGTAAATAAGGACAGTGGAATTGGTCTCAGCCACTTGATCCACCAGCCGCATGACGTCCTGTATGCCCTTGGATCTGCCGATCAGCTGGGTCTTGGGCCTTTTGGCCTGAGCCAGGAGCTTCTTTAAGCTTCTGTTTTCTTCACTCACGGCCCGAAAATGTACTGCCTTGCCGGTCAGTTCAGCAACTGCAGCCAGCAGATCCACCTCCCGCTCAAGGCTCTGGACATGACGACTGAGCTTGTCCGCAGATAAAACACCGACAACCCTGCTTTGAAAAAAGATAGGCACACACAAGAAAGCGAGCTCATTGCGCTCCATTTCCTTTCGCGCCCCGGTTCGGTCCAGGAAGTGGGTTTCCTTGCTCAGGTTGGCCACAGCAATAGGCCGGCCTGTCTCAGCCACCTTGCCGGTTATGCCCTCGCCCAGAAGATAGGTCACATCCCCGGTTTGAACATTCACCCCCCGGGCCACATCCAGGACGATGTAGCCGGTCTTCAAGTCGATGATGGATATCATGCCCCGCTCCATGCCCAGACTGGCGCTCATAATATCCAACACTTTCTGTAGCTGATCCTTAAGCTCGTCCGGCGTGGTAAAAGCCCGGGCTATCTCGTACAGGGCCTTTAGCTCAGCATATCCATATTCATTGACCATGGCTGCAGTCTGCCTCAAAAACAAAAAAAGTTCAAAAAAAAAGGCTCCCTGAAGAGGGAGCCTTTTTTTGTAAGGAAATGTCCTGGCAGCGACCTACTTTCCCACGGAAGGGTCCGCAGTATCATCG
>NZ_JIAK01000045.1 GCF_000620765.1 Desulfovermiculus halophilus DSM 18834 | reverse complement strand
CAATAACGGCAGGAAAGGGTTTTGAGCAGGTGAAGGCACATGACTTCCAGTCTTGCAATCCTGTGGAAGCCATGGTAGTAAAAACTTCGTTGTGGTGGGCTTCCGGATTCGTTCGGTTGGCCACGGAAAAGGCCCGGAGGTTTCGGCTCCGGGTCTTTTTTTTTGTCAAAAACACTGGGTACGGTGAATGTATATCAGGAAGACCAGAAAAGTACACGAACCAGATGCACAAGAGGAAGGAGATATATTTTGCTTCACAAAAGGGGAAGTAAATAAAGAAGAAAGGAGGGTCTGATCACCGCCCTGGGGGTCCTATTTCAAAAGCCTTACCTGGGTCCGCTTTTGGCCGCCTTTGACATCCTATGCGAAATAACAGTCAACTCAAGGCTAGGATTATTTGTAGCTTCTTGGCTCTTACCCAATCATGATATTGGATTCCGGCCAGGAATAGTGCTCTGGTTTCTGCCAGCTCTGCAGCATGGACAGAAAGATGATAGGACCCAGGCGGCCGACAAACATGAGCGCGATGATTACCGCCTTTCCCGGTTCACTCAATCCGGATGTCGCCCCGGCGCTCAGCCCTACTGTTCCAAAAGCGGATACCGTCTCAAAAGCAATCTCTAAAAAAAGCCCCCGCACCTCGGGATGGGGCAGGTGAGCCCCTTCAGTATAGGTCAGAATCAACATGGCCGTTCCAATCAGGCCCAGGGCAAAAATGGTCAAGGTCAGGGCCTTGTTCATGCTTTCTTCATCCAAGGCAAAGCCGGCCACAACCGTCTGTCTCCGACCTCGCATACGGCTGACCCCAAAACCCAGCAAGGCCCTGAAAGCAGTTGTTTTAACCCCTCCGGCACAGGAACCGGGTGAGCCGCCTATGAACATGAGGATGACCAAAATCAGCAAAGAAACATTGCTCATATCCTCGATGGACAGGGTATTGAACCCAGCAGTTCGGGCTGTAACCGATTGAAACAATGCGGCAAGGCCCAACTCGCCTGCTCCGTCGGCCTGAACCTGCCATTCGGAAAGAAAAATAAGCGCAGCTCCGCCCAAAATGAGCCACAAACTTGTGTGCAACACGACTTTTGTGTGCCAGGTAAAACGGGCCTTATGTCTTCGCACCGAATGCATGCCGGGCATGAACAATTCGACCAGGACGGAAAATCCCAAGCCGCCCAGGATGATCAGGGCCATAAAGATAGCATTGACTGTCCACATTCCGCTCCAGGCCATGAGGCTGTCCTCCTGCAAAGCGAAACCGGCATTGCAGAAGGCTGATATTGAGTGGAACAAGGCATCAAAGATGTCAAAACCAGGGACGGCTAAGTACATGAATATGAAACCGATCCCTTCTATAGATATACAGACCAAAACAACCTGCACAAGAAAGCGGCCCAACCGGAACGAAGGGTCATGGAGCAGGGACTGACCCACGGCCAGCCGATCGGTCAACGATACACGCCTGCGCCATAGATAAAAAATAAGGCTGGTGTAAGTCATCACCCCCAATCCGCCCAATTGGATCAAGATCATGATCACGCTTTGTCCGAATTGGGTAAAAAACGATCCGGTATCCACAACTATGAGTCCGGTCACACACGTGGCCGAAGTAGCAGTGAATACGGCATCCAGCCAGGACAACTCTCCACCAGCAACAGAAGCCGGATGGTGCAACGCGATGCTGCCGACCATTATTGCCAGGCCGAAGAACATGATGGGCAGGGTAAATGGAGAAAAAAGGCGAGCAGTGAGGTTACGCATGGTATGGTATGCTTTAAAGCTAGAAATCGTAGCTCAAAACAGGTTGCGTTTATCAAGACATCCGTGCTCTCAGAATTTCCTTCTGTCAAGGGTTCTTAAGAGGCGATGCGTAAACGGATATGAAGGCCAGGGGCACCTGGAGCTGGCCCACTAATCCTCAGGTATGATCACAGTCCCTGCAAGCGAGGGAGGAGGCTTGCTTGCACCGGCTTTGGCTGTGGATGAAGATCATCTATGCGATTTCCCCTATAGGCTTGTTTCTAATCCCCACGGATGAGCCATCCACCAGGTGGAACCCGGTATCTGAGTCTGTAACAGTCTCCAGGGGGTGGCTGTTGTCCGGGAGGGACGCCCGGCAGCCAAATCCGGCATTCGCCCGGTGGCGGCATATGTCCGGGAGGAATGTCCGGCAGGGCGCTTCTGTAGTAGCCACCGTCATGACGCACGTCTACCATAACAGCTCCAGATTCCCCTATGGCTCTGACCGTTCCATGGGTTCCACATCCGGAAAGAAGGAACACAAAAACCGTCACAAAAAGAAGGGTGCTCAGCAGGTGTTTAGTATTGTTCATGATCAATCCTTGGATTCTCGACTCGTGATTACACTTTGCTTACCCATTAGCTGAGCAAGTCATCTTCTATGCCTTCCCGAGTGAACATGAATCTGACAATCTCATTGTCAAATATAACCTTTCCCTTTACTCTCTTATTTGCAACTCCTCGGGCTTCTTGAACAATGGATTCAGTCGACCTAAGAAGGTCAACTGAATCCTCATTGGTTGAGGTGACGATGCTTAGAAGTGATAGAGTATAGCCAGCTCTACTTCCGCCGCAAAGTCTTCGCGGGCAATGGGGCTATCTCGCACATCGCTGCTGTAATACTCAAGTTCCAGGCCGGAAACGATTTGAATATGCTCGCTGACAAAGCGTCGATCGACAACGCGCAGGCCGGAGGAGCGGTATCCGCTATCCAAATCCGTCTCCGCAAGTCCGGATGTGGTAGCCTCTGATGGGCTAATTCCAAAATCTCTATTCAGGTTGTCACTGTCAGCAAATGTGGCATAGAGAATAGCTTCTGTTCCACCGCCATCCTGACGGGAACCGAACCGGTGCCCGGCAAAGATGAACCCCAGTGTGCCGAAATCGCTCCCCCCCACAGAAATTCGAGTGCCGATATAATTCCGCCACTCCCCATCAAAGGCATACCTGACCTCACCTGAGCCCGTAAACTCATCATCCCTCTCATCAAGGCCGTCCAGCCTGCCGTCATCAGAATCATCTTCATCACGTCCATCATCTAAACCCAACTCGACCTGGATGTACCATTGATCCTTCTGGCGAGTCGTCCATGACAGTTCCAGCCCTTCCCAAGAGAAAAGGTGGTTTCCCTTTCTCCATTGGATGGCCCCGGCCGGATCCAGTTCAAACTCATATTCGTCCGAACCAGCGTAGGCGGTTTCGTATTCAACCCCCAAGCCAAGAGCAATTCCCCAGCCAGATCCTCGGGTGAAGTCCGGGGTAAATGGCAGAGGAAAAAGAGGTGCCACCTCCTCAGCGTGAGCCGCTGTTAGATTGAGGGCGATCATCGCCATTACAATAATTGTTATCAGTTTAAGTTTTCTCATTTAGTTTTCCTTCTGTCCGTTTATATGCTCGTGAGGTCCTTTTGAAGCAGTCCGCTATATTCTTTGGTTTGATATTTTGCGGCCCCACTAAATCCAAGATCTGCTAACCTTCATTCAAAATTGCACATTACACCTAATTTCACTGAATCATTACCATTTTGTACAGAAGTTAATATTTTTATATGATAAATTTAAATGAATAAGCAGAAGTGTGGAGCTTGAACCGCTGCTTTTTGTATCCTGATTACTCAGGGCATGGCTTTGTCATATGTTGTAACTCAAAAAATGTACCAAAACCTAAGAAACGAGAGAGATTCATACTTTTGTCATTTATCCTAGATAGATAATCTATAAAGCATATTTAAAAGGCATTTTTTACGATAACCAATATTGCATAATATATGAAAATTGTTTCCTCTAAGGCAAATATTTTATACTTTTTTGTGTTCCTGGAGCACGTTTTCAAAGACATTGTTCCTGGCTGAAATAAAAGCAAAGCGCACAGGCGGGGCCTTTTGGCTCAGAAGATTGCGCAGGTTCTTGAAGTATTGCCCGGCCAGGAAGCTGGTGGGAGTGATAGAGGCCACCTGACCGCCAGGCTTGACGAAAGACATGGCCTGATCAGTGAACAGGCCATAGAGATTGGCATGGCCGTACAGACTGTTTTTGAATTTCTCCCGGCCCTCCTTGGACAAGCGGACCCGGCCATATAAAGGGTTGCCGATGACCAGGTCGAACGAAGACTGAGGGCTCTCCTGGAGAGTGTCTAGAATCTGAACCAGGGAGGAGGACTGGCCGGAGAGGAAAACGTGTTTTGCCAGCATTTGGCCACCACATGCCGAGTGATGGCCCGGGCAAAGACAAGCCGCCTGTCGGCGGCCTTGATTTCCCTGGCCCGGGCATGGAGGAGATTTTTTGTCCTTGAAATATTTTCAAGCATGTATGACCACTTAGAGGAACCAAAGGGATCTGGATTTTATTGTCGGAGCAATGAAGCGTATCCATTATATTGGCCAAGAAATAAGCAGCCGTCAAACCGAAGGTATTTCCTGGTATGTCATTGGTTTCATCAGACCCAGGATCCTTGATTGTATTCTTTGTTTTATGGCCTAGAATTCTTGGTCTCAAGTTCGAAAGTTTTTTCTCCAACTTACTTATTGGTATTCATCCCAGCCGCTTCAGAGAGTAAATCTGTTCCAACCCTTTGATCTTATGTGGCTTTCGTTTCCTTTTTGGTTGTATGATATCTTGGAATAGCTCGAATCCTTGGCGGACGAACTCGCGGGAACCTATAATGCCGGCATCGGTAAAAAAACGAGTCCTCTGAATGAACCGTTCCACACTCTCCGGCAGGGGAACAGCAACCAATATCTTGCCCTTGCTTGCCCGGTTAAATGCCGTAGAGCGGCCCTGCTGCAAGCAGGATTTAACTGGGCCTGTATTCACACCGCTCCTTTTGTGATAGAGAGTCCGATCTGTCCCCATTTCTGATTAAGAGGTTTCATCTTCAGAGGGCTGTTTATCCACTGGTATGAAACTAGAAGTTAGTAGTCTCCTGTTTGACTCTCTCATACAGCCAGACTTTGATCAGGGCCCCACGATCAACACCAATCCCTCCCCGGATGCGATCGATTTCTTTGATCAACTCCTCAGCAACATCAAGGGTGATCCGCACTTTTTTTCCAGGACGTGTTATGTTGGCCTGAGACATATCCAATAGATCATGGATGTCTTCTCCTTGATCAAAGCGTTTGTCGAATTCATCGGCGCTGTTGGCAATTTTTTTGTTATTCATAGAGTACCCTCTCTTTTTTCCTGGCACGTCTGACTGAGATAAGGCGTATGTTTTTCTGCCGATAAGTAAAAACGGCAGTCCAAAGCTTATCACTTAATTTTGCAATAATAATATGTCTATTTTCAATGGGATAAGGTGCTTCGATTTCAACCCGCTTTTCATCCTCCCAAAGAGCTGTAGCAGTCTCAAAATCAATGCCGTGTTTGTCGGCATTGATTTTGCTTTTTTGAGGATCCCATTCAAAATGCATGTAAATATTGTATAGAAAAACAGTTAAATTGCAACAAAATGTAAAATTTTTGATGAGCAGGTATCCGGCCAGGCATGATTTCCTCACGCAAAGCCGCAAGGATCACAAAGAAAGCAAAAGTTCTTTACGTGGCGCTCTTGGCGGCTTGGCGAGAGTCCTGCAGCTCGTTGGCTCACTGCCCATTCAGCGACTTCACGACCTGCTTAAAGCTCTCCACCCCAGCTTCCAGGTTCTCCATGATCTCTTCAGCCAGGACGTCTGGATCCGGGAGGTTGTCCAGGTCGGCCAGGTTTTCGTCTCTGATCCAGAAGATGTCCAGGCTTGTTTTGTCGCGGGTTACAATTTCATCATAGGTGAACTTGCGCCACCTGCCGTCGGGGTTGTCTTCTGACCAGGTTTCGGTGCGCTTGTGTGGATTTTGTGGGTTGTAGCAGGAAACGAAATCCTTCAGGTGCTCATAGGTCATCTGATTTCGTTTTTTGGTGAAGTGCACGTTGGTCCGCAAGTCATAGAACCAGACTTCCCTAGTCCATGGTTCTTTGCTGGCCGGCTTGTTGTCAAAGAAGATGACATTGGCCTTGACTCCCTGGGCGTAAAAAATGCCGGTGGGCAGCCTCAAGATGGTGTGCAGGTCGGTATTCTCCAGGAGCTTTTTGCGGACAGTTTCACCGGCTCCTCCTTCAAAGAGCACGTTGTCTGGTACGACCACAGCCGCCTGGCCGGTTGATTTGAGCATGGTGCGCACATGCTGCACAAAGTTCAGCTGTTTGTTGGAAGTGGTGGCCCAGAAGTCCTGGCGGTTGTAACGAAGATCCTCCTTGTCCTGCTTGCCGGATCCATTGGTGATGGTAATACTGCTTTTTTTGCCAAAGGGGGGATTGGTCAGGACATAGTCGTAGCGGGCACCGGTGTCTGATGTCAGGGCGTCCTTGGAAGAGATTGTAGGCTCTTCGGTGATCTCCCCGATATTGTGTAGGAACATATTCATCAGCCCCAAGCGCCGGGCGTTGGCTACGATTTCATTGCCGTAAAATGTTTCTTTTTTCAGGAACTTTTTCTGTTCCTTGTCCAGGTTGTAATTGCTGGTCAGGAAGTCATAGGCGGCAAGAAAAAAGCCGCCGGTGCCACAGGCCGGATCGGCAATGGTCTTTAAAGGTTCGGGACGGATGCATTCCACCATGGCCCGGATCAAGGCTCTGGGGGTAAAATATTGCCCGGCTCCGCTTTTCACGTCTTCGGCATTCTTTTCCAACAAGCCTTCATAGATATCGCCTTTGACGTCGGCGCCCATGGTGACCCAGTTTTCCTCATCGATCATATGAATGATCTTGTACAGTTTGGCCGGATCCTGGATCTGGTTTTGGGACTTGGAAAATATCTGGCCGATCATGCCCTTTTGTTGGCCCAGGGCGCGTAAAAGGTTGACGTAGTGGGCTTCCAGATCAGCGCCTTTTAAGGAGGTCAGGCTTTTCCAGCTGTATTCAGCTGGTATGCCCACATCTTTATTATAGATTTGGCTATATTCATCGGCCATTTTCAAAAAGAGCAGGTAGGTTAGCTGCTCCAGATAATCGCCGTAGCTTACCCCGTCGTCGCGCAGGGTGTGACAAAAACTCCAGACTTTGGAAACAATGCTTTCAGTGGTGTTCATTTCATCTCGCTATATGCTGTTTGGGTCTTGACGCCAAGCCCGGAGTTCTCTCGCTAAGGCGCAAAGATCGCCAAGTATACAAGTGCTTTTAACGCTGCGCTCTTGGCGTCTCAGCGAGAGGTAATCTTTGAAACTACTCTGGGAGGCCATTGACAATCCGGGTGATGCCATGCTTCATCATGGCTTCCCCAAAGTTGAGCAAATACCCAAGTTTCATTCCTGTCAGTTTAAGATATGTTAGGACCTGTTTTTTATGCGCGTTGGTAATTTTTTCAATGGATTTCAGTTCGATGATTACTCTTTTGGCAACAATGATGTCAGCCCGGAATCCTTCATCAAACGGATGTCCCCGGCAGACGATTGGTACTGATACTTGTCGTTCAGCGGCATACCCGCGTTTTTGGAGTTCATCCAGGAGTACAACCTCGTAGACTGTTTCCAGGAGACCGGGGCCGAGTTCTCTGTGTACGGTGAATGCCGAATCCACAATGTCTCGGCCGATCGAGTTTTCGTCCAAAGTATTCTCCTGAATTGAAAGAAATTCTCTCGCCGCGCCGCAAAGAGCGCAAAGGAGAAAAGATTTTTACTTAGCGTTCTTGGCGGCTTTGCGAGAGTCCATTCTTTTCTTCTCAGCCTTGATCTGCTCCAGTAGCTTTTCAGCGGAATTTTCCCCGGAGATCAGCTCAGGGTGTGCTTCCCGCCATTCTTTAGTCAACTCCCCGGAAAATGCCTTCTTCAAAATACTTTGCCGCAAAGCCTCAGTTTTGTTCAGGCTGTCTTCAATGGATTTTTCGAGCTGGTCGCAGACTGAGAGGCGAGATTCGATTTCAGGTATGAGTTTAGCCCTTTGATAAACTAAGCTGCCATGTCCAATTCCGTCTCATTTTGGGTGTGGTTTCGCTTAATATAGTTTTTGCTCAGCTCTGTGACATGTTCGACTGGATTGCGCCCCTGCAGATACGATGTTCGAAAGATCGACATCAATACTGCCTGGGCATCTGCCCCGGCCTCTGAGCGGTTTTGCTGGGAGATCTTTCGGGAAATGACCGGTCCTCGAATTTGCTGCTCTGCATGACTGTTCTCTGGGCTCACATCATAATCAAGGAAAGTAAAAAGCTCTTTCTGATGTCGCTTCAGCCGCTTGATCAGCCTGTTGACATCTTTG
>NZ_JIAK01000044.1 GCF_000620765.1 Desulfovermiculus halophilus DSM 18834 | reverse complement strand
GCAATCAGCGGTTCAAAATTCTTCCTCTTCTCTTTTATGCAGATACGCCATCAGCGGCAAGAAAAAGAATGCGAGGAATCAGCCATGAAGGGTGAATTGACTGCAATAATAGAAAAAGCCCCTGAGGGGGGCTACTGGGCATATTGCCCTGAAATCCCAGGTGCCAACGGACAGGGCGAGTCTGTGGACGAAGCAAAGGAAAGCCTTAAGCAGGCTGTTGTGCTGATTTTGGAGGATCGTCTGGAGGATGTAACTCGTGGCCTCCCTGATGATACGATTCGAGACACCATTGCAGTCTGATGAAAAAGCGAGAGCTTGAAAAAATACTGCGGAGGCGGCTGTTATCTGAAGAGGGAAGGGGCGTCCCATGCTTTGTGGATAAACCCCAAGACAGGGGTTGTGGAAGCTGTACCACGGCATACGGAAATCAAAGAGCCGTTGGCCAGGAAGATATTGAAAAACCTCAATATCTCGCAATAAATAAGATTTTTTTCTCTTCTTCCGCAGAGTCGCTTTCAGTGGTAGGAAAAAGAAGATTGAAACCGCAGATCTCGCCCCAGTGAAATGGCAGAAATTTCACGGGGCAAGCAGATCTTCGCAGATAATAAATCTCTGGATCAGCGGAGATTAGTTTATCCCGTGAAACAGACATAGTCTCAAGCGTAGCGAGTTTCACTGGGACGCAATCAGCGGCTAAAAACCTTTGGTTTTCTCTTTTCCGCAGAGAGATGATCAGCGGCAAAAAAAAGAAAATGGAATCGTTCCAGTTAAGTAGACCTTTTGGTCTTCAGCATAGCTTCAGCTTCACGGAATAAATAGATCTTCATGGATAAACAAGGCAGGAATCAAATAGACATGCCCGAATATGCCAAAGACGTATTCCTCTGCCATGCGGGCAAGGACATGGAGCGAGTTGTCCGCCCATTAGCCCACAAGCTGGAATCCGCCGGCATATCCTGCTGGCTGCCAGATACTACGCTGCAGACCAGATGCAACTGCTAAAAGTCCAACTTAACTGAATCAGAATAAAATCTGCTTTTATAACTTTTTGTTTTTGCTGACATCTGATTTCTGATCTCTGACCTCTGCGCTTGCAAAACTATTTTTTGCAGGCGCGTCTGACCAGGAAAAAGAGCAGTTCCTTAGGCAGACTTTTGACACCATCAAGGATTATTTCCAAAAGGGTTTGCAGGAGCTGGAGCTAAAGGTTCCGGAAGCATCAACTGATTTTGAGGAGATTTCCAGGTACAAATTCATAGCCAGGATTTATCACAAGGGCATGGAAAAAAGCAGCTGCAAAATCTGGCGCGGCGGGCTTGGCAGAGACAGCGGCATTGCCTTTGCGGAAGACCAGTTTGATATCAATCAGGACAATTCTTTCAACGAACAGATTACAGTGGAAGATACCGGCCACGCGCTTGGCCTGCGAATGCTCATGGGACCAGCCTTAGGAACCCAGCCCAGGGATCTGCTTCTCAATCAACAGGAAGTAGCGGAAGCCTTGTGGCTGCGGTTTGTGCAGAAACTGGAGCAGTAACCCACGAAAAAACAATCTATTTCCAAAGGTCAAGAGATCGTGAGTGAAAAGCCATTTTTCTCAGTCGTCATCCCAGTCTACAACAAAGGACCACATATTCAGCGCTCCATCAGCTCAGTCCTGAACCAGACATTTCAAGACTTTGAAGTCATCTTGGTCAACGACGCCTCCACGGACAACAGCTTGGAGGAAATACAGAAATCCACAGATCCCCGCATCCGAATCCTGCACCGAGATGAACCCGGTCCGGGCGGGTATGCTGCCAGAAACCTGGGCATCAAGGAGGCCCGGGCTGAATGGGTGGCGTTTCTGGATGCGGATGATGAATGGTATGAAGAGCATTTGGAACGAATGTCGTTATTAAGTCAAAAATATCCCAATATCAACTTCATGTCCTGCGGCTATATATGGCAAACAAAACAATTTGATAAAGTTGATAATTATTTTGTTAAAAATAAAGAAAAAGGACCACATGTAATTTCTGCATGTGAGTATTTAAGTAATTGCTTAAGTGATTCTAGGCCAGTTAATACAGATGTTGCTTGTGTAAGATCATCATCACCTATATTGCCATCTTTATTCCCTGCTGAAGAAAAAGCTAAACGCGGTGGAGATCTGCACGCCTGGCTCAAAATGATGTGCCGGCACAAAAAGATGGCCTGGTCCGATCACATCGGTGCTGTCTATTTTCAGGACAGCGTTAACATGGTCACCAAAACAGCCCCGTCCTCACCCTGTCTGATGAGCAGTAAAATCTACCGGGAGTTGTCAGGAGGATTGAATGCAGAGGAAGCAAAGCTGTTGCGAAAGTATTTGAATATGAGATTAAAAGCTGCATGGATAGACAATCTAAAAAGAGGCAACAAAAATTTTGGCCTGCCCCAAAGGCTTTACTGGCAGGGGGACATGACAAATGCATTAGAACTGTCTTTCTTGGCGCTAAGTCCTACATTTTTGTTAAAATCCGCAATGGCCCTTAAGGCACTGCGAAGAAACAATGCTTAGAGTGTTTTTTGCGGGCGACTTTGCACCATGCTGGCGGTTCGAAGCCCTGGCCCTAGAAAATGGTGAGACCGTATTCGGGGACTTGCGGGATGAAATAATATCCTCTGATATTTCGTTTCTTAATTTGGAAGCTCCTTTATGCAGGAATGGCAGCCCTATCAAAAAAACCGGCCCAAACATCCTCGCACACCCAGACTGCATCAAGGCTGTTGCAGATTCTGGATTTGATGTTGCCGGACTGGCAAACAACCACATAATGGATTTCGGACCGGCAGGACTCCAGGAAACATTAAAAGCATGCGGCAATGCCGGAGTCAAAACATGCGGAGCCGGCAAAAATCTTAAAGAAGCCCGAAAACATTTGCTAATAAAAAAACAGGGCGTAACAGTGGCATATATCGCAGTTGCAGAGCACGAATTCAGCATTGCGAAAGCCTACACACCCGGTGCAGCGCCGCTTGATCCGATAGACAGTCTTGCACAGCTTGAAAAAGCAAGAAAATATGCTGATCTTGTTTTCATGACAATCCATGGCGGCAATGAACATTTCCCCTACCCCAGGCCCGGCCTGCGGAAAATATGCAGATTTTTTATAGACCGGGGAGCTGATGCTGTAATCTGCCATCATGCCCATGTGCCAGGAGCGTACGAGTTTTACAAAGATAAGCTCATTGTCTACAGCCTGGGCAACCTGATTTTTGATCATCCCAAGCCGCCCGAAGGCTGGAATCAAGGCTATGCTCTGCGACTGGAATATGATGTCGGTACCAAACAGCCGATTTCCCATGAAATAATCCCCTACACCCAATCAGTCAAACAGGGTGGCGTGCGGAAGATGCATGGAAATGAAAAACAAGCCTTTTTCCAACAAATGACTCATTATAAGCAGACCCTTTCCAATGAAAATGCTTATACAAAAACTTGGGTAGATTTTTGCGACTCCAGGGAGACTGCGGTACTGCTAAGAATGTTCATGCCCTTTCAGTTCCGCGGCCTTGGAAGACTCAGCAAATATCTTCCGATAATAAAATTCATCCTTCCGAAATCCAGCATTGAGGCCAGGAAAAACCTCATTCAATGCGAATCACACCTTGAACTGCTTTTGGAATTATTGGAGAGAAAATGATAGCCATCCATCACCGCCCGGGAAGCTTTAGTGACAAGTGGATAGAATACTGCGATGAGCACAACGTTCCTTACAAGCTTGTGGATTGTTATGCCTCAGACATTATTGACCAGATTAAAGATTGCCAAGGTCTTATGTGGCACTGGGCGCATTATGATCATAAGGCGCAGCTTTTTGCCAGACAACTTACGTATTCGCTGGAGATGATTGGCAAAAAAGTTTTCCCGGACAGCAAAACCTGCTGGCATTATGATGATAAGGTGGGACAGAAATATCTGTTGGAGACTATTGGAGCCCCACTTGTTCCGAGTTATGTGTTTTATGACCAGGATACCGCCCTGACCTGGGCGGACCAGGCTACCTATCCGAAAGTATTTAAACTCAGGAATGGTGCCGGCTCAGGCAATGTGAAGCTGGTTTCGGACAAACACAGAGCAAAGCAATTGATCAAAAAAGCTTTTGGCAGGGGTTTCAAAGCTTCAAGTCGGATTAATCTATTTAAAGACCGTCTTTGGCACTTCAGGCGGGATAAGTCTTTATCTTCTATGTTGAATATCAGCAAGGGGGTGGGACGGCTGTTTATCCCCACGCCAACAGAGCAAAATTTTCCTCTTGAAAAGAACTACACCTATTTTCAAGATTTTGTTCCCAATAATGAGTTTGATGACAGGTTGGTGGTTATCGGAAATCGGTGTTTTTGTATTAGACGGCATACTAGAGATGACGACTTTAGAGCTTCTGGTAGTGGTAAATTTGAATATGATGTCGGTTTGTTTCCTAGAGAAAGTATTAGCTTGGCATTTAAGCTCACCGGAATTTTAAAAATGCAATCTTGTGCGATAGATGTGATATATACTTCTTCTGGAAAGCCTATGATTGTTGAAATATCATACGCTTACGTAGCCAAGTCGTATGAAAATTGTCATGGTTTTTTTGATCATAATCTACAATGGTATGATCAACCCGTGCTTCCTCAGCAATTCATGATTGAAGATTTTTTATATAATGTATCACATTTTAAATCTAAATAATAATCATATATTTACATTTATTTTGATTAAATCGCAAGTAACCAATATAGCTTAATCATACTGACAGTATTATTATGTTAAATTATTTTTTAAATATTCTTGTTTTTCTTTATGTTTTATTTGCATTTGTGCTAACACCTGTGCCTGGATTATCAACAATAACTAATATAATATTAATTTTATTGCTGGTTAATCTTGCTCTAAGATCTTTCAAATTAGGTTTGTATGGTTTAAATGAAATTTGGTTCTTTTTCCCTATATTTTGTTATATGTTTGCAACCATACTTTGGAGCACACATCAACATAGCGCATTAATATCTTTTATTTCCTTTTCAACAGCGTACTTAGGTGGAATTGCTGTATATATATCCTTGCGAAATGGAGGAAACATAAAAAGCATATATTATGGATCATTATTAGCATCTTTTATACTTGTGTATTCAGCTATAACTACTGATATTATCATTACAAATACTGCAACAAATTTTAGAGCTGCTGGAATTTCTGGCAATCCTAATCTTATGGGGCTATGTCTCATTACATGTGCATTTTTTATTTATTCCCTTGGTAAAAAACATATATTTAATAATATATATCCTATTACGATCATTTTATTCGCTATATATACTACTGGGAGCAGAAAGATAATAATTGTCATACCTTTTATCATTATATATATTATTTTGAGTAAATACAAGAATATTCAATACACAAAATCCATGTTTTTAAAACTGCGTAAGTATACTGCATTACTTATAATTATACCTTTGATATCATACATCGCAATTAGTGTTACTGAAAGTAGTTTTGCATGGGAAAGAATGCTGAAATTTATTGAGGGGAACGATTCCAGCAGTAGTGTCAGGATCGCTATGATTGAAGAAGGAATAAGTCTTTGGAAGGAGGCTCCAATATTTGGCCATGGAATCAATCAGTATAGATATTTTTCTTTTTGGGATACTTACTCCCACAACAATTATATAGAAATAATGGTATCATCTGGAATAATAGGATTTATATTATACTACTTAGTATATTTTAAAATTTTAAAATACCTACTGAAAAGCAAAAATAATGAACATATGTTGCTTTATGTCTTGATGTTTGTGTTGCTATTAGTATGGGAATTTGCATTAGTATCATATCAAGAAAAATACGTATGGATATTTTTAGGTATATCTTTTTGGATAGCGCATTATAGTAAAAGTAGTCTTATACTAAGTAAATAACCGTGTTTTTTTTACATACATAAATCAGTTGTTGTATTACATCCTGAAATTAATTAAATTTATGGAGAAAATGTTTAACTTTACATACAAACCTCCATGCCAGCGGCTTCGTAGGTCCGCGGGTTTGTATATCAAGTAATACATGACAGTTCTTTCCAGTTCGACCATGCCTGGCTGGCTTTGTTTTGATAACTGATCAGAATAAGGGACCTAGATGTGCTTCGCACATAAACTATGACGGAATCAGGATGCAACTAGATAAGAAAATTTCCTTTTATCTTCCCTCTCTGAGAGGCGGTGGTGCCGAGAGAAGCATGCTAAACTTGGCTCAAGGATTCGCTAATCGTGGGTATCTAGTAGATTTGGTTTTGGCAAAAGCAGAAGGCCCATATTTGTCATTGGTTCCAGATAATGTACAAATAGTAGACTTGAGGGCATCCCGTGTTTTAAAATCGTTGCCAGGACTTGTATGTTATTTACGTAGAGAACAACCTCAAGCAATGCTTTCAGCTATGGGACATGCAAACTTAATTGCTCTTTGGGCTAAAAGAATATCCAATGTACCTGTACGATTAGGAGTTACTATACGTAACACAACAAGCATTTCAATAAAACATGGTAATTATATTCGAAGTAAAATGATTTTATTATTTTCTAAATGGTTTTATGAATCTGCAGATTCAATTATAGCAGTTTCAAAAGGTGTAGCAGATGATTTATCCCAATTCGCTTGCATTCATAGGACAAAAATATCTGTTATCTATAATCCTGTTGTGACAAATGACTTAATGGAAAAGGCAAAAGAAGTGCCTGAGCATCCCTGGTTCAATGACCAATATCCGCCTGTAGTTCTTGGAGTTGGCCGTCTTTCTAAGCAAAAAGATTTTGGCTCCCTGATCAATGCGTTTGCTTTGGTTCGAGAAAAAAAATCAGCGCGATTAGTTATACTTGGTGAGGGAGATGAGCGGGCCAACCTGGAAACACAAATTGATGATCTAGGACTTGAACATTATGCAGACCTTCCTGGATTTGTGGATAATCCTTTTGCATATATGAGTCGAGCTTGTGTATTTGTACTTTCTTCTGCTTGGGAGGGATTACCAGGGGTCTTGATACAGGCTATGGCTTGTGGCGTTCCAGTCGTATCAACTGATTGCCCCAGTGGCCCAAGGGAAATTTTGGAAGAGGGGAAATGGGGGAAGTTGATACCTGTTGGTGATATATATCAGATGGCTAATGCAATTGAATCTGCTTTAAACGGAGACAAAGTTGATGCGCGGGAAAGGGCCATTTTTTTTAATGAAGAAACGATAGTTGATGAATATATACATGTTCTTAATTTAGAAAATCGCTAATGAAACATCCTATTTCAATCCTACACATCATCACTGGCCTTTCAACAGGTGGTGCTGAGACAATGCTCTTTAAACTTTTATCTGGCATGGATAAAAGTAAATTTGACAATCAGGTGGTTTCACTGCTGGAGAGAGGACCTGTAGCAGACAAAATTGAAGCCTTGGGCATCCCGGTTCAATCCTTGTGTATGCCTAGGGGGATTCCTGATCCCAGAGGTGTGTGGAAGATGGGGCGTTTGATCCGCAAGGCAAAACCTGATGTGATCCAGACTTGGATGTATCACGCTGACTTAATGGGTGGCCTTGCTGCTAAATCTGTCAGCAAGGCTCCTGTCATCTGGGGGATACATCATAGCAACCTAGACCCAAAACACAATAAAAAAACAACAATATGGACGGTTAAGCTTTGCTCAAATCTGTCCACCTTAGTTCCTGAGCGTATTGTTTGCTGTTCTAATGCATCTGAGCAGGTACATGCGAACGCTGGCTATTACCAAGATAAAATGATTGTCATTCCAAATGGATTTGATCTAAAATCTTTTGGGCCAAATAGACCTGCAAGGGCTTCTGTTCGTCAAGAGCTGGGGCTAGCACAAGATGCACTGCTCCTGGGTATGGTTGCCAGGTTTGATCCCCAAAAAGATCATGACAATCTTGTTCGGGCTGCTTCACATTTAAAAGATGGAGGAATTGACGCTTTTTTTGTTTTATGCGGCAATAACATTAATGAAAACAATCCAACCCTTCAAAATTGGCTCAAAGAAGCCGGTCTTATCGACCGGTTTTTTCTTTTAGGTCCGAGAGATGATATCCCCAGAATAAATGCTGCATTGGATATTGCGTGTTTATCCTCAATTGGTGAAGGGTTCCCTAATGTATTGGGCGAGGCAATGGCCTGCGAAGTGCCTTGCGTGGCAACAGATGTGGGGGATTCTGCAGCAATTATAGGTGATACTGGGAGGATTGTCCCGCCCAAAGACCCAGAGGAATTCGCCCAAGCCTGTAAGGAATTGATTGATCTGGGTGCTGAGAGCCGGGCTCAGCTTGGCAAAGCAGCTCGACAAAGAGTTGAAACGCACTTTGAGCTGGGGAAAGTTGTGAGGCAGTACGAGGACTTATATCGAGCAATCATATAGCGCATCTTGTGAGTTGTTACTTATACTTACATTTAGATTGCTTTGGCTCAGATTGGCCTAAGAATAAGTTTTAAAAGGAGTTACTTTTCATAAAGTTATTGTTTGGTCGGCTGAAAAACTTGAATGAAAGATTACGTTTGTCCGAGATATTTCTTGAAAAAGGTGGATATAATTTTAATTTTCACGAGAGGTGGAGGTCAATTAGATGATAAAGATACAAGGAGTACCTTGGTGGAGCAAAATTGGTATCAAGCTTCTAATTGGCATGACTCCATTACCATATGAACGAATTCGTAGTGCATTAACTGGGGCTAGGGGCGGCATGGAATCTCCTGAGTATGCACAGCGGGTTTTTAACCGTTTCTATGACAACTTCCAAAGATATAAAGAAAAAGTTGACAATGGTGCATTTCTCGAAATAGGCCCAGGAGGCAGTCTATTGAATGGAATTTTCGGTAAAGCAATGGGGTTTAAGAAGTGTTTTCTGATAGATGTAGGTAACTTTGCGAGTCCAGACTTAGCATTGTATAGCGAATATGTTAAGTTGCTCAAAGAGTCAGATCAAGCAAAGTTTTGGCATGCATTTCATCTTGAGGACGATATTTTTAATGCCATGAAAAAAATTGGAATTTATTATTATACGGCTGGCATTGAATCTATGAAATCGATACAAACTGCTTCAATATGCTTCTCTTTTTCGAATGCAGTATTGGAACATGTAGAAAAGAAAGAGTTTTATGAATTTTGTCAAGAGTTATCTAGAATTCATAAAAGACGCTCACTATCCATACATCAGATTGATTATAAAGATCACCTAGGAGGCGGTTTAAACAATTTGCGTTTTTCTGAAAAAATATGGGAAAGTCCATTGTTCTTTAATCAAGGGTTTTATACAAATCGACTGCGACACAGGGAAATATGTTCTTTCCTTATGCATAAAGGATTTAAGATCCTCCAAGAAGATTTAGCCATCTGGGATACATTACCATTGCCACGAAGGAAACTGGCAAATGATTTTAGGGAAATGACAGATGAAGATCTTCGAATTAAGGGAGCCTTTATTGTAACTCAGAAGATAGCCCAGTTAGCTTAATGCCTAACAATACTGCAGTTGTCATTGACCACCCCAATGGAGCCACCCATGATCGGCTAATCGGGCCACCCTATGATCGCCCTAATGGGGCCAGTTTTAAGTGGCCATCTTGAGGTTGCGAACCCCCCATTTTTTAGGCTGATTTTTGGCTTTTTTCCACCTCTTTTTTGAGAGCTTGGTTTGGCTTTGGTTTCCTGTAGCTGGGCCCATCCAAATAGACCAGGTAGGCATCATGCCGGAGTCTATCGATGGTAGCTGATCCCAAAAGCTTGTTTTCAAAGGCCCGGTCCCATTCCTGGAAATCAAGGTTGCTTGTAATGATGGTGGATGCATGTTCATATCTTTGGGCCACGAGATCGT
>NZ_JIAK01000043.1 GCF_000620765.1 Desulfovermiculus halophilus DSM 18834 | reverse complement strand
TGGCTGCGGAAAGAAAAAGCGAAAGAGCATTTTACCGCTGATAAAGATGATCCGCGCTGATAAGAAAAGAAGCCTTTTCTTGTCAGTGATCAGCGCAAATCAGGGGAGTCGGCGGTTCATTCTTCTTCACTCATTCCTGTATTTACGAGATATCAGGTAAAAGCATATTGAAACTGCAAGTCTTAATCAGCGCCTGATTTTTTTGTGCCACTTTTTCTGCACAAGGACATAGCAGCAGCTATTAAGACAACATACAGAGCAATGGGCACTGATCGTCCCATAATACTCTCAGTCAGGGAAAACTGCATATAGGATAAGACAACAGCAACTCCGGCATATGCAACATCTCGAACTTCATCACTTCTTCGTATCCAATTGATAAAATAAACTAGTGGAAAGATATACAGCGCAAGTATCACAGGCAGTCCAGGTATACCATGGATGACCATGAATTGCAGATACATGTTGTGTGTTGAATCGTATTTCATGATTGGCTTGATAGAAGGATCGGTATTTGATTTTTCGCGGATGATGTGACCAAATCCATCGTCTCCGACACCAATCCAAGGATGCTCTCCAATAACGCCTATTGCTTCCTTCCATAACCTGAAATGGGCCGCTGTGGAAAAGTCTGTCGCATCTTCAAGGTTCTTTGGTTGACCGTTAAGGGTCTCAGCCATTGTTTGCAAGCCTGTTCGTACTCGTTTATCGATATTCGAGTCTGAAAAATAATATCCACTCAAAGCCACAATTATAATCAGGCCGAAAACTAGAGACCGTAACCTCCAAGCCTTGGGATGCTTTCCTATTTGTATCCAGAAGACCACAAGAAGTAATGGTGCTGCCATCAATGCTGCCCTTGTAGCAGAGATAAAAGCTGCCGTCATTCCCATCAGGACAGCAACTAGAGGAATAAGGGTCGTTGCTTTGTGTTTTTTCTCAAAAAACTGAACTCCTGCCAGACCGGCAAATCCCATGGCAACAGCCATGTCGCCGACCAAAATTGGATTGTATGCACCAGCAATTCGCTCACTTGTTCCCAGGATATAAGATAAGACACAGGACCAGACACCAGCGAATATAGCTCCAGCGCAGAGGCCGTACCAGAAAGTTTCCGATTTGATCTTTGTATGTACAAACAAATAATAAATTGGAATAAATGCCAACAATTTAAGCTCATGATCATACTGAAAGTCGGACTGATAGATATCCGCTGAGATCCAATGCAAGGGAACTGAAAGCAATCCCATGCCCAGGATTGCTGCAAAGGATACCATTACCGCTTTCTCTGACCAGGTAAAGAATATTCTCTTCTCTCTGGATAACCAGACACCAATTCCCAACATGCACAATAGTATCAAAATGGTGCTTGCAGCATGCGTAATCCATAAGGACATCAACGGAAGAAGAAAAACAAGCATATTAACTGTTTTATTATACGATATGGTTGACATATATTGTGTTGCTTCTTCTGGAATTGGGCACGTAGATGACCTAGGCCATAGCATAAACAAGGCCATGCAAACACAGATAACGAAAGGCCAAAAAGTCAGTGTAAAGAAAAGTCAGAAAATATCTGTACCCATGCTCCGTTCTTTTACGGCAAAATATCTGGAGAAAGATCACATCCGTTTGGGCATAAACAGAAGCTATAATAAACTATGACCTATGACAAGTGTTGGTTGTTCAACCTCAACAATAAAATTAACACTTACCTCAAAAGTGATTTTCGCGCATCTGAACAACCGGGACCAGAGTCAGAGCAGCATCACTCTCATCTCCCCAGCCGCTTCATGGAATAAATCTGCTCCAACCCCTGAATCCTCTGCGGCTTTCGCTCTCGCTTAGGCTGTATGATTTCCCGGAAGATCTCGAATCCCTGGCGGACGAACTCCCGAGAGCCGATGATTCCGGCATCGGCTTGCCCGGTGAAACCCTGCTTAATCTCCTTGACGTATTCGGAAAGGGACGTCCACTTCTGGCGGTAAAAGGGAATCTGCCGGTCATCAGGGAGTATTCATCCCCGTATCTGCGCTGAAAACTCTCTTTGACCTCATCATCCGAGATCTCGTCCTTCGGACGCATGGTCACCACCAGGTGGAAAAGGTTGCCCATAATTGCAAATCCAAGGACATCAACACAGTACAGGATCTTCAATCGCTTAATGAGATTCAGGAGATAGGTCTTATCCACATCGTGGATGGGCAGTCCGGGAAATGACATGGTATACCCCAGTTAAATCCCTTCGGGTGCCTCTTATCGAGGCAATTTATCAGGGCAAGCAGTGCTCTTGGAATCTCAGACAAAGCGGGGGTGCGGGGCATCAGAGACCTTCCATGCTCCATTCTCGCAACATAATATAACTGGCAACATAATGTCCCCGTTCTGGTCCACAAAAAGCCGCCCGGATAAATCCAGAGCGGCTTATCTGTGGGGGTTGCGCTGTTTAGTTGTCTGTGGCTCGATGGACCTGCTCTTTGAATTCTTCCAGCGAATCCACCCGGAAGGTCTGCTTGAAAAGCATCTTCAGGGTTTCGTGGGATTCAACGGAATTAATCCGTCTTACAAGGTCAGCGCTGATTGTCCCGAACTTTTCGCTTATGGCTTCCAGGAGCATTTCTCTGGACTGTTTGAGTTCGCCGCGTTGCTCCCCGCGTTGCTCATATTCTTCAGCCTTCCGATCAAAGTCATGCTGAAGCTCTTCCCGTATCTCTTGTAGTGCTGCGCCCGCCATATCCTCACCTCCTGGGAAACGTCTGGCATGCTGGACAACTCTCTGTGTCGGCACTGGGCTGGCTATCAAAACGTAACGGACAATTACCTTTAAGTATTCTTTCGCCTGCCCTTCGTCCGGCAGAGTCTCAATCAGATCATATATCTCCTGAAGCTTTGTGTCCATCTCTGGGTAGTGGATGTATTTCAGCAGGAGATGGAAGACCTCCATTACGGTCGTCGTCTTGAAAGATTCATCTCCCATGCTAAAGATTCATCTCCCATGCTGTGGATATCGTGCAGAATATGCCTGTACTTGGGAATGAAATCCCGGAAAGCGTCCGATGGTAAACGGAAATACTCCTCAAAGTCGACGCTGTATTTCCAGGATCTTGTACCATGATAAATAATCACCGGAACGATGATGGGCAAGCGCCTCCCCAACTGCTTATTCTTGAGCATCCGCATCCACTTCTGGACCTGATAGTTCAGAATTTGCAGCCGGGCAAATCGATCTGGAGAGCTTTTGTGCTCAAAAAGGAAGTACATTTCCAAGGTCTGATCACTGTCCAAGAAGGAGATCATTACCACCACGTCGGAGTAGAACTCCTTGAACTCTTCCGAGACATAACCCTCCATGTCAATCTCAATAGAGGACAGGTCCAGGTGGCTTTTGATCTCCTCCGGGATGTAATACTGGATAAAGTCCCGGACGAACTCATCTTGGCTGAAAAAGCTCTTGAAGCAGGCATCGTGATAATCGGTTACCTGGAAAGTCATAAGCCAAGTGCAGGTTCCCCTCTCATTCTATTAAAAAAAACCACCCCGGATAGATCCAGAGTGGCTCATCTATGATGAGTTATGCGCTGGTTAGTTGTCTGTGGCTCGGTGGACCTGCTCTTTGAACCCGTCCAGCGATTCCACTCTGAATATTTGCTTGAAGAGCATCCTTAGTGTTTCGTTGGACTCGATTGAGTTGATACGCCTGACAAGATCAGAACTGATTGTCCCGAATCTTTCACTTAGGGCTTCCAGGAGCATTTCCCGGGTAGCTCGTTGCTCACCTAACGTGATTCCTTCTGTTCGCCCCTCATCCTTTCCCTGCTCCATCCATTGATCGGCTAATGTATCCATAATTTTCTCACCTCCTTCCGGAAGGTACGACAAAGCTTTTTGGAAATCTTCCTGGACTAAAACTCCTGAGGCCTTCGTCAGGTATTTGAAAAATATCTCAATATACTCGGTGGCGGTATGTGATCCAAGAGCCTGCACAAAGCCTTGAACCAACCGGGGAAGCATCTCCTTGATCTGCGGTGAGTCCAAGGATTTGATCATCTCCACGTAGAAGCGAAGGATCACGTTCTCCTGGACCGACTGTGCATCCAGTCCCCGGACACTAAAAAAAGCAAAGGCAAAATCCGGGATGTAGGCCTTGAATGAATCTGAAGGCATTTCGACCAGATCATGAAACGAGATCCGAGGCTTCCAACTATCCTGCTCTTGATAAATCACAATTGGCAGGATCGGGGGCAGTTTGCCCATAATCAATTGCTGATCATACAGATCTTTCCATTGAAGTGCCATGTACCGCAGGATCTGCATTCCCACCAACGGTTCCGGAGCGCTTTTGTGCTCAAAAAGGAGATAGACCCTTGCAGACGGAAACTCTTCGTCCTTAAGCATGAGGCTGAAAACCAAATCCGCAAAATGCTTTCTCAAATTGTCATCTACATAGGAGACATTTTCCAGTCTCAGGGAATCCAGATCAATACTGCGCTGAATGTCTGGAGATAGATGCTGCTGCAAAAAGTACTTCGTAGTGTCCGGGTTTCGGAAGACCCTGTGGAACAAGCCTTCGTGCGGAGCATACTCTCTCTTTGAAGCCATGGGTCAAGGATACTTGGGATGAGGGCGATTGGCAAGCTGATAGTTATAATAACCTACCTGACGAAAGGTCGACAAAAAATCTCAACTTTTCCTGAAAGTTGAGATCTTGCTTTTACACTACTCAATCTGCTGTATTTCCATTCTTTTTCAAAGAACCACCTTCCAGTCACCTTCACTCAAAGCAAAAAACATCAATTTTATTGATCTCAATACCTATAATTTGATATAATGTTTTTAACCACCTCAAACACGGGTATTACCAGGTCTTTTAAACTACATCAAAATTTACGAATTCCATTCGGTTCGTCGAAGAACCAAATTTCTTCTCATTTCATTGGGGTCTTCCCATTTTACCGGGGCCTCACCCACGAACTCCTTGCCCGCCTGGTGAAATGAGCCACAGGCTCCCTGCCATGGGTAGGATTTTACTGGGGAGCCAATGATTCCGGCATCGCCTTGCCTGATAATCATCTATAAGGCACCTCCGAGTACGGTGAAGGGCAAATCCAAGGACATCAGCACAGTACAGGATTTTCAGGCGCTTGACGAGGTTCAGGAGATAGGTTTTGTCTACATCGTGGACAGGCAATCCAGTCAAAGCAGTTCTGGATATCACATGGTATACCCCAGTTAAATCCCTTCGGGTGCCTCTTATCGAGGCAATTTAACGGGGCAAGCAGTGCTCTTGGAATCTCAGACAAAGCGGGGGTGCGGGGTATCAGAGACCTTCTATGCTCCATTCTCGCTACATAATATAACTGGCAACATAATGTCCCCATTCTCTCTTTGGCACCAAAGTCAACTTATGCCGTATGGATATTGAAAAAATGACAACGCGTGTAATGGGTAATATTCTGTCACCCCAGTCTCTTCATGGAGTATACACCCTCCACTCCGCCTACAGGCGTGAACTTCCGCTCGTCCTTGGACCTCAGTAGGTGTTTGACCTGGTCGAAGACCTCCCCCACAAACTCCTTGGAGCCGATGATTCCAGCGTCGGTGAAGTAGCGGGTTCGGTACATGAATCGGTCCACCCGCCGGACTTTGTATTTCTTCTTCCGTTCCTTGTCCACGATCTTCTGGTCGATCACAGCCCCCTTGCCTGCATCCACAGCGCCGGTTTCGTAGACGAACTCCCGGTATTTGCGGACGATCTCTTTGGGCTTATGCTCGTTCCACTCCTTCATCCCGAAGTCCACACTCAAGAGAGCGCCCTTATTTCCGGTCTGGATATGGTAGCCCAGGGAACTCCATTTGTAATCCTCAGGCCGCTTCACAATCCCCGCCCGAATGGGATTTAAATCCACGTAGGCCAGGAGGTTGACCAGGGTTCGCCCGTCCTCCACAATCATGGACTTGAACCGATCCCCCCAGAAGTATCCTTTCCGATTGTACTTCTTGTTGTAATACCGGGTAAAGCCCTGCTTGATGTCCTTCACATAAGCAGCCAGGCTGCACAGCCGCTTACGCACCTCATCCACCTGCTCCTTGGCCAGATATTTGTCCTCCCCGTAGTATTCCTTGTACCGCTTGATGATTTCCTCGTCCGAAACCTCATCTTCCGGGTGCATGCGGACCACCAGGTGAAAATGGTTGCCCATAACACAGAAACCCAGTACATCCACGCAATACAGGATCTTCAGGCGCTTGATGAGACCCAGAAGATAGGTCTTGTCCACATCGTGGATGGGCAGGCCGGAAAGGGCGGTTCGAGAAATCACGTGGTACACCGTGCTCTTGGAATCACGGACAAACCGGGCTATGCGGGGCATGGGACACCTCCGGGGGATTGGTGGTGGGTGATGTTGGGTAGAGATTAGCCGAAGGCAGCCAAATTGTCAAATTAGCCTGTCCCCTTCTGCCCATCAATTCTCTTTTCCCCCTGATGCACTGGCTGCGGAAGAAAAAAGCGAAAGAGCTTGTACCGCTGATAAAGATGATCCGCGCTGATGAGAAAAGAAGCCTTTTCTTGTCAGTGATCAGCGAAAATCTGCGTAATCAGCGGTTGGTTCTTCTTTTTTTGGCCCTGTTGCACGATCTGCGGCCGTCTTTTTGCCCTCATTCCCGCGAAAGCGGAATACCAGGATCTCACCCCCATGCTTCAGGAACAAAACCACAGTCTTTTGTGCTTTCGTCTGTAGGGCGGGCTTGCCCTCAAGCCCAGCCCATTTCCCTACGCCACCCTTGGGTCCTGCCGGCCCGCCCGGCCACTGGAATCAATGAATCCCTACCTTTGGCTCGACGCTGCCCGTACATTGGCCAGGAACTGACGGAAAAATGCGGCAAAAACTCCCAAAATGACGCCCACAACCAGGGACAGAGCCACAATGACGGCATTGCCCATGCCTACAGGCTCATAAGATTCGGAAGCCAAGAAACTGACCCTTGTAGGGTGGCTGGCCTCCCGGATGGTTTCCACAGCACTTTTCTCATTGGATCGCTGAACGCGTACGCTTGCCAACTCTTCTCGTATATCGCCCATTTGCTGGGCTATAACCAGACTATTTTCATTTTGTGCACTGTATGAATGTTCAGACATCTCCTTAAGCTGCTGCTCAAGTGTATCTATTTGTTCATTTAGCAACTCCACACGGGATTGAAAAGGGCTTATATATAACTTTATCTTTTTTTGCAGCTCTGTGACATGCCTCTTTGCCAGTGCATCCGCTATACTCTGATGTAGCTTTTCAACTTTCTTTCTATCTTGAGACTCTGCTTCAGTTTTTAAAAGTACAGTATTATCTGAAGCCTCTTTATTTACTTCAACCTTAAATCTCTGCCCTTCTTCTTTTCCGAAAATGTTTTCTCGAGCTTGAGGAATAAGCAAATCCTGAAGCATAACCACGCTTTCATCCTTGGGAAAAACCAACTCAAGCCCGCCGGACCCCGGCCCGCCATGAACCCTGGCCAGCTCGATACCAGTCCGATATTCGAAGGTCTCGGATTTGATCAAGGCATATGCCAGCCCAAGGGCAAGACAGAGCACCGTAATGCCGACAATCGTCCATTTCCTCCGCGTTAGGATCAGCCATAAGTCCACAAGGCTGATCTCATCGTCGCCGGCATAGGCGTATTCGGCAGGCTGCAGGTAGACAACCTCTCTTCTGCTGATTTCCCCATCCCCATTACTTGTCTTGGATCCATTGTCCTGTCCGCTCACTGTCTCATCCCCTGTTGTCGTTGTCTGGTGCCACGGCCTGTGTCAGAAGCAGCCGATTTATCCAGCCTACTGTCCACTGCCCACCGAAATCACCACATCCCCGTTCCACGATCTGTGCACATAATCACTGTATCGTTCCAGCCTATTCACTGTGTTCGAATCCGGATAACCGCGGATATTATTTTTGTCTATGCATATGATTGAGTGCTCTGGCGATACTTGGTGCAGAAAATCCGTGCAGCTGGTATTTTTCGATCCATGATGTCCGGCAATCAGAACGTGTAGCCCATTTTCCCAATCAAGTGCCCCCTGCCGCATCAAGGCTTTCTCCACCTCGCTGCCCACATCGCCCATGATTAGGACTCGCTTGCCGGCATGGGACAGAGTAAACACCAGGGAGTTGCGGTTCAGATTAGGGCCGGTGATTTCTTCCGGCCACAAAAACTCAAGTTCCGCTCCTTGCCATACGGCTTGCTCACCTGCGCCCACTCCATCAACCCGATCATGCTTTTCAAGAACCTGCCCGGCCCAGCGGGTAAGATCCGAAATCCGCCTCGCTGGCGGCCGATGCCCGTTTTCAATGATCCGCACCCCGGGCCATTCCTCAACTACCCGGAACAAGCCCCCAGCATGATCCGGGTGCAGATGAGTCAGGATCAGCAGATCAAGCTTTTCAACCCCGTAACTGCGAATGTCCCGGACCAGCTGTGCCGCTCTGTGCGGCGGCCCGGCATCCACCAGCAAGCCGTGTCCGTCTTTTGCAAACAAAATCGCCTGGCCCTCACCCACATCCAGGGCCACCATGCGCATGCTCCCTGCCATGACAGTAGCAGGAGAGGAAATGACGATCGCATAAACCAATAGAGCCGCAGCGAATGAAACTAGAATGCGCCTCATGCACTTTCCCTCATAGACCACATCTTCCGCCCTCTGCCTCCTACCTACTGGCTACAGCCCACCGCCTCCTGCCCACACCGACTACCGACTCCCGCCCATTGCCACCCAATCACAGCTCCGAGAATGCCGGAAACTGCATTCATCCCCACATCGCGGAAGTCTCCGACCCGGCTGGGCAGATACAGCTGCAGCAGCTCATCGAACCCGGCCACGGCCAAGCACATGCCAAGCCCCTTCCAGAATCCGAACACCCGGATGCTGATAAAGCCCAGAGCTCCGAAAAGCAGGAGATGCAACTTCTCCTCCGGACGTTTCATGTCAAAGGTCAGAACCAAAACAACAGCTGCAAGACCTGCGGAAGCGATTTGCCCCGGACGGGGCCTGACCCGCCCCCGACGGAGTACAAGATAGAGGACGGCAATGGCCAACGCGGCCGTGACCGCATATCCCACCCAGGCCAGGGGAACCATTTCCTGGACCAAGTGCTGAAGCGGCCGCCCCCAAATGCATAGAACAAATATAACCGCCACATTAGTAGCCCACAGATACCGCCAATTCATGCGCGCATCATTTTCCATCGTCCAAATCTCCACACTCCAGATTTTACCTCAGGAAGAACTCTTAACCACTGACTAAAAAATGATTTTTTTTCATTAATCAGCGGAGATCTGCGTGATCAGCGGTTTATTCTTCATCACATTACCTGCGTATGCATGATACTGGATGTTTATGTATCAAGGACCCGCATAGGCCCTAAACTGTGACGGACTGAAGCCTATCACCTAATAGGCGCCTTTGCCTTTGATCATAGCCACGATTGTCATCCCGATTATCTTCAAGTCCAGCCATAGATTCCTGTTCAGGGCATACCAAGTATCCAGCTCAACACGTTCCTGATAATCCTCGGTATCACTCCTCTTGGTCACCTGCCAAATCCCTGTTATACCAGGCTTTATCGAACAATAAATGCCGCCATTTTCTTTATAATAGTCAGTCAGCTCTTGATACACGATTGGGCGAGCACCAACAACGCTCATCTCTCCCTTGAGGACATTAATAAACTGCGGAAGCTCGTCCAAACTGGTCTTCCGTAAATATTTTCCAATCCAGGTCACCCGAGGATCGTCCTTCAGCTTGAATGTTTTCTCCCACTCTTCGCGTGCTTCTGGATCTTTCTCCAGAATCCTCCGCAACCGCTCGTCTGCATCCACATGCATGGTTCGGAATTTGAGGCACAAGAACTCTCTGCCGGCTGCGGTTATCCGCCTGTGCTTGTAGAAAACAGGTCCCTTGCTGCTGGTTTTTATCAGCAAGGCAATTCCCAGGGTAACGGGTAGCGTCATAACGATTGCAGCTAAAGAAAAAACCACGTCGAATAAACGCTTCCTTCCACAGTCAGGATTAAAATCCATCAACAGCATATCACCCAACTGCTGAACACGGGTATTGAATATAGTAAAAGCGTTTAAGTCGGGTACCAAATATATATTTGCCCCTAGTGTCCTACAGTTTTCAAGAATAGCACGAATTTTCTTATCGGCTCGCAACGGCAAGGCGATATAAATAAAATCCAAGTGATTCGATTGTAAATATTCTGCTATATCTCCTATTGTGCCTAAAACTGGTTTATCAGACTCACTATAACTCCTTAACTGATCCGTTGTTTTTCGATCATCAAAATACCCAACAACTTGAATCCCAGTCCATGGGATTTTTTCTATATACTTTTCCAAATGCAGCCCTAAATCACCCGCGCCAACAATGGCCGCAACCCTCTGGTTGCCACCCTTGGTTCGTATAAGACGGAGACATTTGCGGGCAATGGCATGAAATGTAAAAAATATAATCGGAGTAGTAATAAACCATACAATCAATACAAATCGAGAATATCTTTCAGCAACTTTTAATGAAAAGAGCAGAAATAATATAATGCAGATTATAGTGATCCATCCGCCAAGAATGGATCTGAATTCACGAATCAACCCCTCCCCGCGCCAAGATTTATACAGATCTGTATAATGAAAAATCACAAGGCTCAAGAAAAAGGATACAAGAGACAAGTCTTGATATGGCTCTGACCAGAATCCGATATACAGCATTACAAGTGGATAGAGCAGCAGAGCAACCACTGCACTATCAATCAATCGTAATCCAATCGACAGAATTGGAGCTGACTCTCTAAGGGATGGTTTTATATTTGATAACATACCGTAAATTTCCTATTTCCAAGGCTTATATCCAACTAAACAGCAGATAATAATTGCAAAAACAAATGTTATGCAATTTTTTCACATGCGCTTAAAACAAATTCTTTAATTTCTTCAGTGAATCTATCGAGGTCAAATGTTTTTGCCTGGTTTCTACATGCTTCCGATGTAATGTTGCTCTTAGTTTTTTCAAACTCTTCCACAGCTTCGATAATGCTTACTTCTGATTGTTCACGAAAAAAAAGCCCGGTCTCGCCCTCTACAATCGTTTCTAACGCACCCCCTCGGCCGTACGCAATAACCGGCCTGCCGGAAGCCATGGCTTCCACCGGCACGATGCCGAAGTCTTCCATTCCGGGGAAAATCAAAGCCCGACATCTGGCAAAATGTTTCTTGATAACCTCGAACGGTTGTTTTCCCATCAAAACAATATTTTTTTTGGCAATTTTCTGCAACATACTTAATTGCTCGCCATCACCTATAACAACAAGCCGCTTTCCCATCCGGTTAAAGGCCCTTACTGCAAGATCTGCCCTTTTGTAACCCACAAGCTGCCCCACCATTAGATAAAAATCTTTTGGCTCATCAGAAGAATAAAATTCATCCACGGCTACTGGCGGATAAATGACCGTTGCGTTCTGCCTGTAATACTTACGGATTCTTGATGCCACATAATTTGAATTTGCGATGAAGTGATCAACTCGCTGTGCAGATGCCAAATCCCACATCCGCATGTAATGCAGTAGCGGTGTCATGGCCAGACGTTTTAATGGGCCGGCCTGTTTTTTATAGTCATGATACATATCCCAGAGATACCGCATGGGCGTATGGCAGTAGCAGATATGAAGTGCATCTGGTCGGGTCAGAACCCCCTTTGCCGGCCCGGACTCGCTGCTGATCACTAGGTCATAGTCTCTTAAGTCAAACTGTTCCAGTGCAAGGGGCATAAGTGGCAGGTAGTTTTGATATAATCTTTTTGAAAAAGGAAGGTCTTGAATAAATGAAGTGTATACATTATGGTTTGCAATTTTTTCTGACACAGCCTTGAGGTCGTAAACATGAGTAAAGATGTCAGCATCAGGGAAAATATCAAGCAGGGCGCTGAGGACTTTTTCTCCGCCGCGCATGCCAATGAGCCAGTAATGGACGATCGCGGTTTTCATTTACTGCCCAGATAAAAATTTGTTTCCAACTGCTCCCTCACAGGGTAATCTATGAATTGTCAGTGACCGCGGTAATAGGGCCAGTCCATGATCACGCTAATAGGGCCAGTTTATGTGCACTTAATGGAGCCACCTGATGATCACCTTAATCGGGCCACCTCATGATCGGCCTAATGAGGCCAGCTCATGATCACCGTAATGGAGCCACTCAGGTGATTAAGTAGCTTCCTTGCCATTTTGAAGGTTTCGAACCTCCCTCATTAAGGATATCTCCCTGGAAAGACAACACTTCCAAGGAGGTACAATGTCAAACAGGAGGTTCGAAATGTATCAGTACCAGCACGTCATCCACCGGATGCGCCTCGGAGATTCAGAC
>NZ_JIAK01000042.1 GCF_000620765.1 Desulfovermiculus halophilus DSM 18834 | reverse complement strand
AGGAAGAAAGAATGGCGGCCCGCAGGATTGTTCCGATGTCCCCCTCTTGTCATTCTGAAGCAGCGTAGCGACTGAAGAATCTCTTGTATTGTCTATACGTGTCTCCTGGGTAGGCAGAACTAAACATACAAAGCTCAAGCCATTGCTTAATACGCAACACACAGGGATTTTTCATATAGATACATAATAACCAGGCTGTTAGTAGAGCATTATTTTTATCGTTCCCACGCTCTGCGTGGGAACTCTTTTGGACGCTCCGGCGTCCAGAAAGAGACCGCGGGAGCGGTCAGGAAAGCTCCCACGCAGAGCGTGGGAGCTAAAAGTAATCGCCTGGCTCTTTGCAGGCGTTTGTTGTACCCAAACTGTCGCTGTAGTGATAACAGTCTTTCATACAAATCAACAGGACCCGATTTTGAGAATCTCTACAGGATTCGAACATGATACAGAGGTCCAGACCTTATTCTGCTGCTCAGGCCTTCAACAGCCATAGGGCGGCCAGGGCGAGAAGCAGACCCAGCAGACGGGAAGGGGTGAAACGCTCTTTAAAAAAGATGGCTGCCAGGAGCACCGGAACCAAAAAGTGCATGCCGTTGACTACAGCCACAATGGACAGGGGGCCCAGGGCCAAGGCCTTGAGAAAAAGATAAAACCCGCCCAGATTGAGCAGGCCCATGAGCAACCCGATGCCCATGGCCAGCTTCCCCGAGCCTAAATCTTGGGCTGGGGCGAACATTCTGGGCGCCAGGGCCAGAGTGAACAGGGTGGAAAAGATGTAGGACAAGGCAATAAAAGCCCAGATATCGGTATGATCTGCTGCATATTTGCTGGAGATGGCAGAAAGCCCTCCAGCCAGCATAGCCAAGAAAACCAGCCCAAGTCCTCTGGCCCGAAGACCGGCCTGAAAACCAGAACTCCTGTCCCGGCTCAGGATCCAGACTGTAGCCAAAGAAAACAAAAGCCCCAGTACCTGACGGGGCGCTAAGCTCTCCTGCAGAAAAACCACTGCGAACAGAACCACCAGCACAATGTTCATGCGGATCAAAGGATAGGCCACTGGTGCTGGTATGTATTTCAAGGCCTGGACATGGCATAAGGTGGCGCTGGCAAAGGTCAGGCTGTTGGCCAGGGATATAAGTACCAGGAACCCTGGGGTATTAATCTGGGGCCACCTGCCGAAGGCAATTGCATTGGCCAGCACGGCCACAGTGATCATGAAGACAAATGTCGTCCTGAAAGTGCTGCAGTTGTGAGCAGCAGCCACTTTGTACAAAAAACGCTGACTACCCAGGAGCAAAAGCGCTGACAAGGAATAAACATACCAAAGTTCCATAAGTCTTTTTTGGCTCTTCGACACAGAAAGTGGAATTGCCTACATAAGAGTTGGCAAACTCCAAAAATCCACAAGCTACGTCGAAGAACCTCTTTTTTTTATCTGTTCAGGACTGTGCTCCGGAGATTGCCCAGCGCATTGGTTTCCATAAAGGCAAGCAAGAACAACTGCACCAGCTTCTGCGGGATTTTGAGCTTGGTTACTGCCTGGAAGAGGATGGCTTCAGCGCCTCGCTGGACGAGGCCCCATGAACAAATACAATCATTCACATTACAGCGACAGGTTATGCCCCCAAACCTCTGCTCCCCGGACCACCAGGTGCCATTCTGGGATCGCCAGGCGCCTGCCCGGCTGCTTCAAGGTTTGTTCATTCTCGAACTATCGCTGTAGTGTTCAACAGGCTTTGTGATCAAGGACAAGCCGTCGGGGTCGATTCTGACTCGCCGAGCCTTGTACAAGGCACCCACAGCCTGTTTGTAGGTCTTCTTGCTGCAGCCGAAGAGGCTGTGAATGCATTCCGGAGGGCTCTTGTCCGTGACCTTGAGAACTCCTCCATTTTTCTCAAGGGCACGCACAATAGTTTCCTTGGCCTCGAGCACCTTGTCGTAACCCGGTTTCTGAAGGCTGAGGTCAATCTTCCCATCCGCCCGCAGCGACTTGACATACCCCTTGATCCGCTGGCCAGCTTCAAGGTGCTCATAGACGTCGTTCTCATAGAGCAGGCCGAAGCAGGCCATGTTGACCACGGCCTTGTAGCCGATCTCGGAACGGTCGGTAATGATCAGATCAACCTGGTCTCCTTCCTGAACATCAACATGACGGAGGCTGAAAAAACGTTCCAGCTTCGTGGAGGCGAAAATCCGGCGTTCGGCCGTATCCAGAGCCACATAGACCAGGTAGCTCCGCCCCTTGCGCATGGGTTCCAGCTGTTCGTTCCTGGGAACCAGGAGATCTTTAGGCAGACCCCAGTCCAGAAAAGCCCCTACCGGATTGACGTCAATCACTTTGAGTCGGACCAGGTCCCCCACTTGGGCCAGGGGCATCGTGGTTGTGGCAATCAAGCGATCCCTGGAATCGGTGTACAGAAAGGCCTGTAACTGGTCACCCGCTTGGCAGCCTTGAGGCACCTCCCGTGAGGGAAGCAGGATTTCGCCGAGTTCCCCGCCGTCCAGGTATGCCCCGAAATCAACGAGTTTGAGCACAGAAAAGGTGTTTATCCGCCCGATGTTCATCATCTTGCAATATATTCTTTTTATGGTTTCAGCTTCTCAACGACTCGTGCGGCCAGGGTGGTAGCACTGCTTGAATATCTTCGCAATGACCAGGTTTTCGAACATGACCCTGCGCAAGGGGGTGCATGGCTGATCTGCTTTTTTTCACCAATCCCAGTAAATACTCAAATAAAGCCTGCCCCTGCCTGAGTCCCCTTCCTATATCTGGACGCCTTCTTTTGTGTTGAAGGGCCTGGATTCTGGTCCTGGATCGTAGCCCGGGATGACGTTCCTGCGCAGGAATAACGGAAAAACTCGAAGTTTCATTATAGTGATAACTGTCCGAACAATATCAAATTCGACGGATAGGCCCTGGGTATTTGGCCACCATATCATCAGCAGTCAGCAAAAGAACCCCCTCAGTCATAGCTTGGGCCACGAGAATCCGGTCGAAAGGATCCCTGTGAATACCTGGCAAATGGCCCACTGCCATGACATGCGCACTGGTGATGGCCAGTTCAGCATATCCATTCTCCACTAGGCCGCGCCTGAGCACTTCCGGCTCTACCCGAAAGTCATTGCGGCCCAGTCCACGTTTGATCGTAATCTCCCACAGACTTGCCGCACTGAACAACAGATAATTTTCCGGATCTTGGAGAAGGTCCAGCGCCTGGCTGGAAAGCTTTTCAGGAGTTCCCGCCGCCCAGAGCAAAACATGGGTATCAAGAAGAAGATGCATTCTCTTCACCAAACAGGACCTGGATTTCCTTTTCACCCATTCGATCAAAGTCCTGCGGAACTTCGATCTGACCTGCTAAAAACCCCACGCGTTTTGCCTGCTTCGGATGCGGCGCATCAATACTGGTCACCCGGGCAATGGGTTTGCCTGCTTTAGAAATGATAAAAGGGTTTCCTTCCTGAACTTTCTTCAGAAGGCGGGATAAATTGGTTTTGGCCTCATGAATATTTACGGTTTCCATAGCTCTGCTCCATGTCTTAGGACTTAGTTTACAAAACTTAGTCCTAAATCATACACCTGTCAACAACGAAGAGCACCTCAAACTCTCCTGACACATGGGGAGACCTAGTGAAAATCAACTTTAATCTGTCGCTCCCTCTTCTTCGTCCTCCCTTGAGGGGGGCTGGCCTCACTCCCGGCCTCTCACCAGAGGTCAATCTTGGGGTGATCAATATTGCATTGTCACACCGAACCGCCGCTTTTGATCGAAAGCCGGCATACCCCTTATTGCTTCCCAGTCTCAGCATTGACCTCTGTCTCCCGAAGAGCCTGCCACAGATTCCTGCGACGTCTGTGGGTCTGTTGCCAGGTCTGCAACACTGCTTGGCAAGCGGAAGGATTGACTTCTTCAAGTGCCTTGAGCCATTTGGCGTGAGGCATGTAATTCGATTTTCTGGCGGTCGAAGGGTCGGGAACCAGCAGGTGAAGGCAACTCTCCCATACGTTCATGGTCAGTTGCACAAGATCATCTGAGGCAAAGCGCGAGAGCAGAGCTTGTCGTTCAGAGATCAGCTCTTCTTCAAGGTGGTAGTCGGGATTATCCATGTCCAGGACATGGATCAACTTTGGACATCTCTGGCCAAATTCAGAGATGTGGTTCAGATCGAGCGTCAGGCAGCTCAGGGTGTCATAGTCCGAGCGAGTCAGTTCTGCCTTGCCTGTAAGCTGTTCAAGCCAGTCCTGAATCTTTGTCTGAAAAACATGTTCCTGGCCCTCTCGACGGGCCTCGATCAGCCAGTGGAGCCAGGACCAATCGCCTTCTGTTCCTTCTGTGTCTGGCGTAAATCCGCTCAAAAAGGCCAGGTGATCCTTCCATGCCTGCAGGAGCGGCTCCAGGGTCTCCCGAGCCTCAGGGGTCTTGAAGGCCTGACAGGCGTCCAGGACCCTGTCCACCTGAAATTGATAGTTAAACACAGACCGCTGCAGCTCAGCAGCGGCACACCGGAGACTGTTCTCAAGGTGATGTTCCGCCGTGATCCAGGCCTGGAAGAGCCTGTCGATGTCTTCGCGTTCCTTCAGGCTGATCAATTGCGCATGATCGATAAACAGAGATTGCTCCGGGAGCCAACCGCTCTCAATCGGCATCAGGAGGTACGAGGCGCTTGTCTTGCTGAGCCAGGCTTCGGCTGCATCGTAATCCTGCTTTGATAGGCTGTCGTCAATGAGGTCCAATCCATAGAGCCAGTTGGAGTCCAGGTGGAATTTGCAGGTGGCGAGGTAGTCCTCGTGGCTGAACCTCCTGTTCAGAGCATCCCGGAGATGAATCCAGGGGGAGGCAAGAACTTCTCTTTCAGTATTTTCCCAGAATATTTGGAAATGCTGATAGATTTTTTGGGCCGACTCTACAGGGAGGCTGGCCACGAAGCGACCGCACTCAGGGGCGTCCAGCTCAATCATCTCCAGTGTGTTGCAGAGGCTTTTCAGGGAATCGAGGAAACTCCAGCCCTGGTCCTCAGACAATCCAGCGTCCTTCCATATCCACTTGAGCAGGCACTGGGTGGCGCAAGGCCCCAGGGTGACCGGCTCCTCATGTTCAACGCCCATCCATTCGGGGTACTCGGCAATGGATTCTTCAATGTCGATCAGGGCGCCTGAAAAGAGCTCCGACTCATGAAACGACTCAAATGCCTGTTCCAGGTAGGGAAGCATCTGCTCAGCGATCTCATCAAGATCCAGGGACAAGGAGAAGCCGTCAAAATAAGGCGGATCCCAGTGGACTTCCTGCACGGAGTAGCTGCCTTCATCGTCACCGAGTTGGGCCACAGCCCGGTTCCACCTCTCCCATAGACCATCCCAGACCTCCTTCAGCTTGTCTCTGCTCAGGACAGATGAAGCTTGATCTTCAGCTGAGCCCGCTCGATGCCGGGTGACGACATGCTCCACTGTCCGGGCCGTCTCCTGGTCAAGCAGAGGCAATTTATGCCGAAGATCCTCAGGTTCTTTATCCAGGAGCACGTCCAGCAGATGCGCGAGCTGCTCCTCAGTGAGGGCTTGGATGACTGTTTGGCCCACTGATGGTTCTTTTTGCATGTCTCGTTCTCTTTCGTAAGTTCAATGTCGTACCCTCTCAGTCCAATAGAACCAAGCAGGTTGGATCTGAGCTGGAAATCCTATTAATGAGAGCAAAAAGTTGTTTACTTTTTGCGCGCTGCACTGAAGCTGCGCGGGAAATAAATTCCCGCTTGCGGACATAGCGCGAGTCCCGCCATAGGCGGGACTACTAGATAACCGTTTACGAACAATGTCAAATCTAGCCTGTCCCTTTATGCACTTTATGCATTAAGAGCTGTGTGATAGTGGCCAAGAGAAGGGTTCTTTCTTGGTCACCAAGGGTTATCTGTCCAGGGCAGTGCGGCTAGTCACGTGATACGCTGTCTGTACTCTCAACCACGCAATCCTCTTCGCATCAGAACCAGTTTTCCACCTTAAGTCCATCAATCCTGCAGAACTCGCGAACATTTCTGGTCACCAGAACCAGAGCATTGGCCAGAGCAGTGGCTGCAATGAGAGTGTCGTACGGCCCTATTGGGATGCCTGCAGACTCGAGACCAGCCCTGATCTTCGCTGCCGATCTGGCTTCGGGCATCCCGAAAGGAAGGACAGTGACCATGGTCAAAAGGTCGTCCAGGTCTTGGCGAAGCCTTTCAGGCTGTCTTGATTTGGCAATACCAGTTTCGATCTCAAAAACGGTGACGCTCGGTACAGCAATCTCCCCTGGGGGTACTGCCAGCAGTCGTTCAGGGACCTTTCCCTGCCCCTTAAAAAAATAAATCAGGGTATTGGTATCCAAAAGATACATCACCAAGGTTCCCTGGGGAGATCGGAACCGAACTCACGCCTGAGCTCATCAGCCTCGGGGAAATCCTTCCAGGCCCCAGCCAGCTTCTTGATCCGTTCCGGCCATTCCGAAGAGGTTTTCTCCTTGATCAGCGAGGATATCCATTTGCTCTTGGAAGTTTTCGCCCCCTCCAGAAAAGCCTGCAGCTTCCGCTCTGTTTCCGGGTCCAGATAGATGGTCACCTGTCCCATGAAAGCCTCCTATAGTGAATATATGTTAAAGTATATGTGTTTTAACGGACGTGTCAAGGGAAGAAACCGAATGCTGGAAAATCATGGGCCTGGCTTCAAGCAGGGATATCCATTTTTGCAAATTGTCAGTTTAACTTTCAATCAGACCAAACATACCGGGAGATCCCGCTCAGTAAGCCCGCCAGGCAATCTTCCGCCCCTGCTTCAGGTAGGCTTTGTCCAGACGTGCCTGCCGGGACTGCTCCAATCCAGGCAGTTCCGGGCGGATCAGATCGTAAAGCGCAAGCAGCCTTTGCTCGGTATCCTGGTGGCTTTCCACCGTAGCATCCGCCAGAATATGCTGGATCTGAACCTCGTTTTTCAAGTGCCTGGAGATAAGAATGGTTCGATGGCAGTGCAAGGGCTCCTTTTCTGCACACATCAAAACAAGAGTATGCAGCTTCACCTCCTGCCGCAAACGCTGCAGCCCCTGCTTAAAGAGCTCGTGCCTGGAGATCAGCTCATAGTCCGCCCTCCCCTGCACATACACGGACTGATCCTCATACCTGGCCCCCACCTCTCGGCCCAGAAAGATGTGATCTATACCCTGCTCCGGCAAGATCTTTTTTAGATTTTTGTGATTGAACTCCGGCCTGTAGGCACTATAGGGTTTGGACCGGACATCCGCCAGGGCGGTCACCTGGAACCGCTTTAACAAGTCCACAAACCCCTTCAACGTGTGGGGGGAATAGCCAATGGTGTACAGCTGAGACTTATCGGTCATATGTCGAAGAGAGCTTTTGCCCCTGTTCACCATATGGGGCTCAACCTAACCTCTCACTCCAACTGAAACCGGTACACAACCTCCTGCAACTGCTCTTTTGGCAGTCTGCTCCGCAAACAAAAGCAGCGATCAAGATTGTACACCCGGGCCAGATCCGGATGTGTGGTCAAGAGGATCCGCTTTTCATCCAGGCTCCTCCGGGCCAGCTCGGATGACGAGGCACCATCCGGACAGATGCAGTCATATCCCTTGTCCCTCAATAAACAGGCTACATCGCTGACAGCCCTCTCGGCAATGAATCTGGGGGTTCGAATCGGGGTATCCCGCACAGCGGTGAGCCCGCGAATATCAAAGGACTCAAACTCGGGATAGAGACTGATCAGATCCTGGTCCTGCAGCTCATGCTGCAGGGAAACGGATCTGGAGTTGACCAGAGCCAGATCGATGGTCTCCGAAGCAAGTCCCAGAGCATCCAGAAGTCGGCTGAGCCTGGCTCCCAGGGGCAGGGTTCGAGTTACGGTTCGTTTGCGCTCAGAAGCGGGAAGAACCTGGTTGAGCTCCTCGTAGAGCCGGACATGGACGGTGAGCATGGGCTGCCTTCATCCCTTCGTCAGCACGTCCGCCAGTTTGCGGACGGCTGCATCTAGGCGTTTACATTCCGCATAAAGAAGCAAGTATTTTTCTCCTGTTCTCTACTCTGTATTATCAGCCAGTATCAAGAAATCCTTTTCCGGATCAGGTATGAAATCAGTAAGTCAAGTTGAGAAAAGATTGACAATACCTTTGAATCAGACAAAATGGAATAGGTGAGTGCATTGAAATATGATTTATACTTGATTAACAAGCACTTATCTTTCACATTATACTTAACTATCCAAAACAACGCAGGAAACCGAATATGAAAGACAAAGATTTTCAGAAAAACATAAACAATGCGTGGCAATCTTTGCAGAAGCTTTTAAACCGGATGGGTATCAATCCTCTGGTCGCCCTGATTGGGATCATCCTGCTGTTCATCGTCCCTCGTCTAGTTATCATTGGGGTGATTATATATGCTGCTTACCGGATGTACTATAGCCGGAGCTCTAAAAACAATAACCAAACTTTGATCCGATCCCAACGGGGAAAACGCGGCGGCAAGGGCAAGGGAAGGCGATAAACTGTGTGCTCCCGGAAGGCCTGCGTAAGCAGATGAAGTTACACGGCAGCAGACGTATGCTTTCCTTGCAAGGTCAGTTCAGGGGCTGGTCAATTTTCTGTTTCAACAACACATTTTTTATAATTTTTATGCAGTGTGGGTCTTAACTTCACGATCCACCCGGTCGCCGAGTCTCATTCGTGCCTCTTCCAAATTGAAATCTTCTTGCAATCCCAGCCAAAATTTCTCGGAGTTTCCAAAATATCGAGCTAACCTGATAGCTGTTTCAGCCGATATGGATCTCTTGCCGTGGACAATTTCGTTGATGCGTCGAGGAGGAACGCTCAAATCGCGAGCAAGTCTATTCTGGCTTATGCCAAGAGGTAGAAGAAATTCCTCAAGGAGAATTTCTCCGGGATGAATATTGGGCAAACGCTGATTCATATCATCACTCCTTATGATAATCGATGATTTCGACATTGTGCGCATCCCCTTCTCCCCATTCAAAACATATTCGCCATTGTCAATTATGAGCCTGTCCCTTTATGCACTCTTGAGCCAAATGGCCGGTCCCACCTTCTGATCCGGTTGGTACTGGCCATACACAAGAAGCTCTGGCAACTCACTTTGCAGAAGGGGGATGACCGGTTCCCACCCTCTGTTTTTATCCGGCCACAGGATGGCAGCAGGCTGGATCTGCTCAAAGCGGTTATACTTTCCTGCCCTGCGCAGGGAGTAGATGAGGTGATCTTTGACTGTCGGGGCAGACATCATTTTGGGCTCTTTTTTATGTTTTGAAGATAATTGCGTCCGGCCTGGGTCAATCTGTATTTCTAAAACTTACTCTTGGGGGCTTGAGGGATCGTCTGCTCAATCAACCCAGCATCAAGTGCAGGCTTTAAATAGTATTTCCGAAAGTGTTCACGGTCCTTGAGTCCTAGCCTATCTTGCATTTCTTGCCGGGATAACGGCTGGATACAGATCTTGAGAAGCTGTTCGACTTGCGGGGCATCATGCGGGGTGACTTGCGGGGTATCATGCGGGGTGACATGGGGGGTATTTTGCGGAGTCAGCCACTTCTCCTTCGGGATACGAAATACAACCACAAATGACCCGGCTTGATTGAAAAACTCTGGCGCCGGCAATCCCGCTTTATCCAGGAGGTCCATAATCTTGAGGGTGCCCCGGCCCCATGTCTCAATAATCCCCCGTCGGTAAAAAACATTGGCCATGAGCGGATTCCAGGGCCGTGAACTGTGGGGCTTTTTCAGCTGCTCCGGAGTCAAGCCAAAGGGCAGCTCCCCCGGGCTGGCAATTTCCAAGCGACAAAGGTTAAGAGCTCATTCCAAGGAGTGCTTAAGCTCTGGATTCTGAGCTTATCACCCTTGACAAGTCAGCCCTTGAAGCATACTATTTATCTAATCCAGATAACTGGAGGTGGAAGGCGAAAGCCTTCGAGGCCCGAAAGGGCCTTTTTTTATGGGAGCCATTTTCTGCCCCAACCTTCGATGATCCCATCAGGTCGTCGGATATATTTACTTCTTTCCAGAATTTCAGCTATCCTCCCACCAAATGTCCGGGGAAGCTTCTGTTTGTTTTTCCTTGCTTGAGCAGCCTTAAAAGCAGGATGAGCAATTAAGTCTGCGAGTTGCAACCCAGCAACATTATTTGACTTCGGCTTGACTTTCAGTTGCTTGCTCGTCAAGCACAACGCAAACTTATCCGAAAAAACATAGTCTGTTCCCGACTCATATACCCTTTGAAAAGAACCTTTCAGTCTACGGTCTTCCTTGCCACCTCGGGATTCAGCCATAACATCGCCAACTTGCCCATTTTGTTCCAGCCAAAGGACATACCGCTCTAAAAGAATGGCCAAGCAATAGTGATATGGATCGAATCTCCATACAGTATACCTTTGCTTATGTTTTAGCTTATCAATAACAACTGTCAAAACTGAATACTCAATTTCTTCAATAAAATTTAAGATTTCCGTATTAAATTTTTCTTCATTATTTTGGTCATGCAAGCAGGTAAAAGGTCTTTTCTTGTTCACTAATTCTTTTCTATGAAGAATGATTGGCTCATCAGGATGGGAATCAAAAAAGTCCCTTTTAAGTGACTCAAGTCTGGGATGAAAAACATCTCTGACATATCCAAGCTCTACGATGACCCCTGTTAAGCTAAGATACCTGTGGTTAGGATCTTCAGATGACTGAAGATCTGAGTTGCCAACTTCATCAATATATAGCCTGTACTTCATACTTAATTTGTCAATATATAGTTCATAGCGGATTGATCATAAAAGACCAATTTGTCTATATAAGATGTGTCAGTTCTTTTGCTCTGCCTGCTTCTTGGCCTCTTTCTTTTCCGCCAGGCTCAGATGGTGGTCATTGATTCGCTCGACTTGAAAGAGATGGTATCAGGAAGTGGACTTTACATCCTGGCCCCGGTCTTTGTTCCACTTGATGTTTGGCTTTTTCCGTAGCACCCCGGCATTTTGTATCTTCAGACCATCCACAGATAATTGTCAAATACAACCTGTCCCCTTTCTCATTGTTCAACTGGATGGGGCATCAGAGACCTTCTATGCTCCATTCTCGCTACATAACACTACTGGCAACATAATATCCCTCTACTCTCTCTATTCCTCTCAATAGATAATTCAATTTCGACTCAATTCACATCCATTTTGGGCACATTTGCTGGCAAAATGCGTCAATTTCCGTCTTACGCGAATAGTTGCCAGTCTTTTCTCGCCACTTATCCAAAAGATCACCGAACAGGTTTGGGGGTATATCCACAGCCCAATTTTTGAACTCCGAGCGCGATTCATGATCGAATCTGTACAGCCCAAGCAGAATACCTTGTAGATAAGTCCTGGCCTTAGCCTGCATATCAAACTGAAGATAGTCCCAAACCTGCTGGACATGCGGTTCCAATTCTTCCTCCATGAGATCCAGGGCTTCGTCCTCCGGGGATATATAGTCATCCCTGGTTGGCCCGGAATTATCCCAAAGAGTCTCCACCTGGATCATGTCCAGGTCCATGAATACCTCCTCGACCACTTCATGCGAATCGACATTCTTTAGAACATTTCGGGCTTCTTCTAGAAGAGCCTGGCGGACCTTACCTCCCCTGTCATGCAGCCGTCTTATCAATTCTGCCTTTTGGGTTTCAGTCAGAGCTGTTACAATTTGATCCATAAACGAACGCTCGCTTTTTAAGTAAATGCAAAATAAACCTCTACTCTCTCATCTTTGACCATCAGGGAAGACATCATTTTTGGCTCTTTTTTGATATAGACGCTTTGACCTGGCCCTAAACTGCTCACAACTGACTCAAAATACAATCTTCAATCTCTTCAATAAGCTCAGAGAACATCAAAAGTTTGCTGCTTACGACTTTTTTAGGCAAGTGCTTGTGGTGAGGAAATGACTCGATATCTTTATGGTGAGGCGCATTGTCATAACGAAAAACAAGATTATTATTGCAATCCATGAAGTGATACCTATATTTATCGAGTTCAAGAGCATTGCCTACAGTATAGTAAAATTCGAAAAAAGATAACCGGTAACCATTTACAAATAGAACTTCTCCTTCAACATAACCGCTGTGAGAACTCAATTGCTCCTTCTGTAATGTGTATGAGTAAACTAATGAGCTTTTTTGTATAATATTTTCAATATGATGAGACCTCTCATTAAGCATCGACTCGCTCCGAGCTATTAAGCAAATCCTGTAAACCTAACTTAGTGTTCTGCCAATCATTTTTGGCTTTGGCATATGCATACCACTTAAAAAATGTATGACTATCACCAAGCTCTCCTGAATCGAACATTTCCAAAAATCTTTCTGTAGAATATCCATATTCTTTTTCATAAGGATCAACTTTCTTATTTATTTGAGCAATTGCCAAATCACACATTCGCATTTCCCGCTCCAAAACATCCATGACTTCTCGTTTTATCTTCATAAGGTTCCTTCCCCGGCTTTTATTGTCCATTACTTTGCTTTTTTTCTCTATGGCCTCTTTCTTTTCCACCAGGCTCAGATGGTGGTCATTGATCCGCTCGCCTTGAAACAGATGATACCAGGGAGCGGACTCCACATCCTTGCCCCGGTATTTGTTCCACTTGATGTTTGGCTTTTTCCGCAGCACCCCGGCATTTTTATATCTTCAGATCATCCATAGATGGCCCGGACGGCATGCTGGATTACGCCCAACGATTTCCAATTCAGCACATCTCATGACTTCGGCACGAGCCTACCAGCCTTTTGTCAAGAAGTTCAAGCTCTGCTCACCTCAAGAGGTTGGGGCGAGAGCCCGAATCAACCGATATCATAGTGCTCAAATGTATTTGAAGAGAGTATGTATGCATACAACCGGCAGGCTGAAAATGCGAGCTGTAAGGCTGAAGAGATGTCAAGGCCTCAGGTCAGCCGCTTCAGAGAGTAGACCTGATCCAACCCCTGGATCCTGTGCGGCTTGCGTTCCCGCTTAGGCCTTATGATATCTCGGAAGAGCTCAAATCCCTGGCGGACAAATTCGCGGGAACCTATGATACCGGCATCGGTAAAGAAGCGGGTCCTCTGAATGAAGCGTTCGACATTTTCCGGCAAGGCAATGGCATCAAGGATCCTGCCTTTGCCCAAATCCACACCTCCTCGAGCGTAGACAAACTCACGGTATAGACGGAGACGTTCCTTGGGACTCTTCACATTATATTCCTTCAAGCCAAGGTTCCAGGACAGAAAACCATCCTTGCGACTGGACCGGAACCGATAGCCAAGAGATGACCAGTGGTATTCTTCAGGCCTGTCCACTAGGCCGGCCCGGATAGGGTTGAGATCGATGTAGGCCAGGCAGTTGATCAGAGTCTCGCCCTTTTCCACGATCACGCTCTTGAAACGTTCAGCCCAGAAGGTACCCTTCCGGCCTCGTTTTTTGTTATACACACGGGTAAACCCCTGCTTGATCTCTTTGACGTACTCAGAAAGAGATGTCCATTTCTGGCGATAGAAGGGAATCTGGCCGGGCATGAGGGTATATTCGTCCCCGTATCTGCGCTGAAAGCTTGTCTGTACCTCCTTATCCGAAACCTCGTCCTCCGGCCGCATGGTGACCAAAAGATGGAAGTGATTGCCCATTTACCCAGTTAAATAAGATTTGAGCCTTCTATGTAAAAACTGTCGTCCCAAATACGACTTCAGGTATTTCTCTCGGTGAGTAGCGTCGGCTTGACTAAGGCAGGCTTCGTAGTAGATGAGATTAAGTGGTCGGCGGTGTTTTGTGGATTCTACATACCCTTTGTTGTGCTGTTCAAATCTTAGCTTGAGGTCTTTGGTAAACCCAACGTAAAATTTCTCATCAATTTCACTTTGCAATACGTACGTGTAATAGAACATCGCCTCAAGCTATTTAACCGGGTGAAGTACAAAAGCCTAAAACCTCGCAGAAATAGACTGCCGAGAGCTGTTGAATGATGGTCAGCAAAAGGCTTTTCTCCTGCTCGCCAAGAGGGTAGCCGTCTAGGGCTGTCCGACTGATCACATGATACGTAGTCTGCTGATGAGGAATGAGAAATCTGGACATCCGGGCCATCGTGAGCCTCCTGCTTTCTTCAATACGGCTTTTGGATTAAGGACAGTGTATTGGGATGGTACTCGCCTGTCAACCATTTTTCTCCTGTCCCTTATGTTGCGAGTTTTCCTAATCATGCGTAAATAATTACGATGGAGTATATTTTGGTGTAATTGAATAACTCCATTGATATTATTGG
>NZ_JIAK01000041.1 GCF_000620765.1 Desulfovermiculus halophilus DSM 18834 | reverse complement strand
CTGCCGTAAGCGTCGTCTTGCCGTGGTCTATATGGCCCACGGTCCCTATGTTCACGTGCGGCTTACTCCGGGCATACTTCTCTTTGGCCATACCTACCCCCTGCTTTTCTGAATTTTATCCGCCAGGCTCGCTGGAACGCGTTCATACTGATCAAACTGCATACTGAATGTGGCCCTCCCCTGGGTATATGACCGCAGATCAGTGGAGTACCCGAACATCTCCTTAAGGGGAACGCTGGCCCGGATGATTTGGGCCCCCATCCTGGGCTCCATCTTCTGCACCCTGCCCCGGCGGCCGTTGAGATCTCCCATCACGTCGCCTGTGTATTCATCCGGGGTGACGATCTCCACACTCATCACCGGCTCCAGAATGATCGGACCGGCCTGCATGCAGGCCTCTTTAATGGCCATGGACCCGGCAATATAAAAAGCCTGCTCTGAGGAATCCACTTCGTGCTGCGATCCGTCTACAAGGTTGACCTGCACGTCGATCACTGGATGGCCGGAGATGATCCCGTTCTTTAATGCATCCTTGATTCCGCGGTCAATAGCCGGGATATACTCCTTGGGGATCACGCCACCCACAATGGAGTTGGTAAAAACGTATCCAGTTCCTTCCTCCCCGGGCGAGACCTCTATAATACAGTGTCCGTACTGGCCGCGGCCCCCGGTCTGCTTAACGAACTTCTTGTCCACCCTGGTGGACTTGGTGATGGTCTCCCTGTACGCGACCTGAGGCTGTCCGATATTTGCATCAACTTTGAACTCGCGGACCAAGCGGTCCACAATGATCTCTATATGCAGCTCGCCCATCCCGGAAATGATGGTCTGGCCGGTCTCGTCATCAGTGCGGACCCGAAAAGAGGGATCCTCCTTGGACAGCTTCTGCAGGGCCTGGGACAATGCGTCCCTGTCCTGTTTGGTCTTCGGTTCAATGGCCACGTCAATGACCGGCTCCGGGAACTCCATGGTCTCCAGGATCACCGGGCGCTTGGGATCGCACAGCGAGTCTCCGGTTCCAACCTGCTTCAGACCGACTGCGGCCACGATATCCCCGGACCAGGCTTCCTTGATCTCTTCCCGCTTGTTGGAATGCATCTTCAAAAGCCGCCCGATGCGCTCCTTCCTTCCCGTGGCTGCATTAAGCACAGTCATTCCGCTCTCTATGTGACCGGAATAAATGCGCAAAAACGTCAAGTGCCCGACATAGGGATCGGTCATCAACTTGAAGGCCAATGAGCTCAAGGGAGCATCGTCTCGGCATTCGCAGGCTATATCTTCTCCCTCCGGGGTCTTGCCCTCGATGGGCGGCAGATCCTGCGGCGAAGGGATAAACTCGATGATTGCGTCCAGCAAAGGCTGAACACCTTTATTCTTGAAAGCAGACCCGCACATGACAGGGCAAATGCTCATGTTGCACACTGCTGTGCGCAGTCCCTTTTTTATTTCCTCCGGGGTGATCTCTTCCCCGGCAATGAACTTTTCCAGGAGCTCTTCATCTTCCTCGGCGATGGACTCGATGAGGTGGGTCCGCCACGAGTTCGTCGCCTCCTGCAGCTCGTCAGGTATATTTGCGGACAAGGTCTTCTTGCCCAGGCTCTGTTCGTCGAAATACAGGGCCTTGCCCTGGATGAGATCGACAACTCCCTTGAAGTCGGCTTCCCCGCCGATGGGTATCTGCAGGGGCACCGGCTTGGCCTTGAGCCGATCCCGGATCATGTCCACCACCCGAAAAAAATCGGCCCCAGTCCGGTCCATCTTGTTCACAAAGGCCATCCGGGGGACGTGGTACCTGTCCGCCTGGCGCCAGACCGTTTCCGACTGGGGTTCTACGCCGCCCACGGCGCAAAAAACTGCTACAGCCCCGTCCAAGACCCGGAGCGCACGCTCGACCTCGACAGTAAAGTCCACGTGCCCGGGAGTATCGATGATATTGATCCGGTAATCCTTCCAAAAGCAGGTCGTCGCGGCTGAGGTAATGGTTATCCCCCGCTCCTGCTCCTGGGACATGAAGTCCATAATGGCCTGTCCGTCGTGGACCTCGCCTATCTTATGCGATACACCGGTATAAAAGAGTATCCGTTCCGTGGTGGTGGTCTTTCCGGCATCAATATGGGCCATGAAGCCGATATTGCGCTGCTTGTTCAAAGGAATTGCTCGAGCCACTTCGTATCCTTATCCAAATAGTTGGGTGCAGAACATCCCTGCATTCAGTTGATGTCAATCCGGGCCGCCCGGGGTGTGGTCCTGGTCGGCGGCCTACCACCTGTAATGGGCAAAGGCCTTGTTGGCTTCAGCCATCCGGTGCGTGTCTTCCCGCTTTTTGATCGCCCCGCCGCGGTTATTATAGGCATCTATGAGCTCAGCGGTCATTCTGCGCACAATCCCCTTCTCACCGCGGCCCCTGGAGGCCTGGATCAGCCACCTGGTGGCCAGAACTTCCTGCCGTTCCGGCTTGACCTCCACGGGCACCTGATAGGTTGCGCCGCCGACCCGGCGGGACTTGACCTCTAAATGCGGCTTGACATTGTTCACCGCCTGCTCAAACGCCTTCAACCCATCTTCGCTGGTCTGGTTCCCAAGTTCGTCAATGGCTTGATACACAACGCGTTCTGCCAGACTCTTCTTTCCGTCCCGCATAACCCGATTCGTAAATTTGGCCACAAGCTTGCTCTGGAAGCGTGGATCGGGCAGCACTTGCCTCTTGGGCACAGGTCCTTTTCTGGGCATTGTCCATCTCTCCTGCGTATGCGCTATTTAGGCCGCTTGGCCCCGTATTTTGAACGGCTTTGCCGACGATCCTGCACGCCGGCGGTATCCAGTGAACCGCGGATCACAGTATACCGCACCCCGGGCAGGTCCTTAACACGCCCTCCGCGGACCAACACGACGGAGTGCTCCTGAAGATTGTGCCCCTCCCCTGGGATGTAGGAAGTGACCTCAATGCTGTTCGTCAACCGCACTCTGGCCACCTTGCGCAAGGCCGAGTTCGGTTTCTTCGGAGTGGTCGTGTACACCCGCACACACACCCCGCGTCTCTGGGGGCATTCCTGCAAAGCCGCCCGCTTCTTGGTGGCCACCACTTTTTTGCGCTGCTTATTTATAAGCTGGTTGATGGTCGGCATTGGTCCTCCATAATGACTATTCTCGAAAAGCTGAAACTTCTACTATATCCCCAGATCCCTGTCAATCTTCGGCATGCAAATTGCCCAGCTCATTGTTCCGGACCTGTGTGCCCCAAAAATGAGCTGGGGTTTCGACAGGTTACCCTTATTCCTTGCTTTGCTCCGGTTCCAGATGGTCGTAATTCAGCTCATCCAGGAAGCTCTCCGGCTTTTCCGGCTGCTCCGGAACCTGAATATCCAGATTCATGTACGGCCGAAACCCAGTCCCAGCAGGAATCACTCGTCCGACGATCACGTTCTCCTTCAGGCCCTGCAGAAAGTCAGTCTTGGACTGCATGGCCGCATCCGTAAGCACCTTGGTGGTTTCCTGGAAGGATGCGGCGGATATGAAGGAGTCAGTGCTCAATGAGGCCTGGGTAATACCCAGGACCAGCGGCTGGGCCGTGGCCGGCTTCAATCCCTGGCGGACGGCCTTGGTATTGCCTTCCATAAAAGCCAGTTTGTCCACCTGCTCGCCCAGGAGAAAACCGGTGTCACCGGGGTCCGTCACGCTGACCTTTTTCAGCATCTGACGGACTATGATCTCGATGTGCTTGTCATTGATGTGCACGCCCTGGAACCGGTACACATCCTGAACTTCATCCACCAGATACTTGGCCAGGTACTTCTCTCCCTTGATCTTGAGCAGATCGTGGAGCTCAGGCGAACCTTCGGTCAAGAACTCACCGGCCTCCACAAAATCCCCTTCCTGAACCGTGATGTGCTTGCCCTTGGGCACCAGGTACTCTTTGGGGTCACCAGCTTCCGGGCTGACGATGACTTTCCGCTTGCCTTTCACGTCCGGACCGAAGCTCACTGTCCCCTCGATCTCGGAAATCACGGCCAGATCCTTGGGCTTCCGGACCTCAAAGAGCTCCGCCACCCGGGGCAGACCGCCGACAATATCCTTGATCTTGGCGCTTTCCCGCGGCTTCCGGGCCAGAACATCCCCGGCGTGAACCACATCTCCGTCCTTGACCATGAGAATGGCCCCCACCGGAAGGTGGTAGATGGCTTCTGTGGCGGTCCCGGGATGGGTGAGTACGTTGCCCTGTTCATCGCACAGGGACAGACTGGGACGATAGTTGGTCGATCTGTATTCGATGATGGTTTTGGTGGCCCGGTTCGTGGTTTCATCCACCTTTTCCTGATAGGTCTTGCCTTCGACGATATCCGCAAAGCGAACCACACCGGAGACATTGGTCACGAACGGCTCCTGAAAGGGGTCCCATTCGGCAAGGACCGTGTTTTTCTCCACCGTGTCCCCGGCCTGGACATAGAGCCTGGCTCCGGCCGGCAGGGTATATCGTTCCCGCTCCCTGCCCTGGTTGTCCACAATGCCGATCTGTCCGTTGCGGCCCATGACCATGAGCTGATCATCCTTGTTCTTCACCGTGCGCACCCCGCTGAGGGTGATCTGGCCCGGATATCCGGCCACGATGGAGGACTGTTCGATCTCCTTGGATGCCGTTCCCCCGATATGGAAGGTCCGCATGGTCAGCTGGGTTCCGGGCTCCCCGATGGATTGGGCGGCGATGATCCCCACGGACTCCCCGACATTGATCAGGTGTCCCCGGGCCAGGTCCCGGCCGTAGCAGTACGCGCAGACCCCATGCCTGCTCTGGCAGGTGAGCACCGAACGAATGACCACCGAATGCACCCCGGCATCCTCAATCCGCCGGGCTGTCTGTTCGTCGATCAAGGTATTGGCCGCCACCAGGAGCTCTTCACTCTCCGGGTGATAGACATCGAACATGGCCAGCCGGCCCAATATCCTTTCGGTCAGGGTTTCCTGCTGCTCTCCCGGGACATTTGGCCTGGTGATCTCAATCCCGTCCACTGTGCCGCAGTCCAGCTCGGTGACAATGACATCCTGAACCACGTCCACCAGGCGGCGGGTCAAGTATCCGGAGTTCGCCGTCTTTAAGGCCGTATCTGCCAATCCCTTCCGTGCCCCGTGGGTGGAGGTAAAGTACTCCAGAACACTGAGCCCTTCCCGAAACGAGGAGGTAATCGGGGTTTCGATGATCTCTCCAGAGGGCTTGGCCATCAGCCCGCGCATTCCGGCCAGCTGGCGCATCTGGTCCGCATTTCCCCGGGATCCGGAGGTGCTCATCATGAAGATGGGGTTAAAGCTCTCTTCCCGCACCGACTCCCCGGTTTCGGAGTTGACCACCGTATCCTGGGAAATTTCCTGCATCATGGCCTTGGCCACATCATTGGTGGTCTTGGTCCATACGTCGACCACCTTGTTGTACCGCTCAGTCCGGGTGATGATCCCTTCCTGGTGCTGGGTATGTATCGCCTCCGCCTCAGCCTGGGCCTCGCTCAAGAGCCTTTTCTTCTCCTCCGGGACCTGCAGGTCCTGTACGGAAATGGTCAGCCCGGCCTGGGTCGAGTACTCAAATCCCAAGTCCTTGAGCCTGTCGCTTAAGATGACCGTGGCCTTGGTCCCGGCAAATTGATAGGCTTGGGCCACCAGACGCCCGATGGCCTTCTTGTTCAAGACCGTATTCACCAGTTCAAAGGGGACCCCCTCGGGCAGAATCTGACCGATGATGATCCTGCCGGCCGAGGTATCCACCAAGCGACCGTCCATCCGGACCTTGATCCTGGCGTGCAGGGTTACCACCCCGGCGTCATAAGCGGATATGACCTCGTCCGGGGAGGCGAACGCCTTGCCTTCGCCAGGTTCAAAGGACCTGGTCAGGGTCAAGTAGTACAGTCCGAGAACGATATCCTGGGAAGGTAGAATCACCGGATCACCGTTGGCCGGTGACAGGATGTTGTTCGTGGACATCATAAGCACCCGGCATTCGATCCGGGCCTCCACGGACAGAGGCACGTGCACGGCCATCTGGTCCCCGTCGAAGTCGGCGTTATACGGAGCGCAGACCAGGGGGTGGAGCTGAATGGCCTTGCCCTCGACCAGTATGGGCTCAAAGGCCTGAATCCCCAGGCGGTGCAGAGTCGGGGCCCGGTTCAGGAGGATGGGATACTCTTGGACCACCTCCTCCAGCATGTCCCAGACCACAACGTCTTCCCGCTCCACCATCCGTTTGGCGCCCTTGATCGTGCTGGCGTAGCCCTGTTCCTCCAGCTTGGAATAGATGAACGGCTTGAACAGCTCCAGGGCCATCTTTTTGGGCAGCCCGCACTGGTGCAGCTTGAGCTTGGGACCGACAACAATCACCGACCGGCCGGAGTAGTCCACCCGTTTGCCCAGGAGGTTCTGCCGAAACCGTCCCTGTTTGCCCTTGATCATATCGCTTAAGGACTTCAGTGGCCGCCCGTTCGTCCCGGATATGGCCTTTCCCCGCCGGCCGTTGTCCAGCAGGGCGTCCACCGCCTCCTGAAGCATGCGCTTTTCATTGCGGATTATGATGTCCGGAGCACCGAGCTCCAGGAGCCTCTTGAGCCGGTTGTTCCGGTTGATCACCCGGCGGTAGAGGTCATTGAGGTCCGAGGTGGCAAACCTTCCCCCATCAAGAGGAACCAGCGGCCGAAGTTCGGGAGGGATGACCGGGATGACTTCCAGGATCATCCATTCCGGGCGGTTCCCGGACTCCAAAAAGGCCTCCACAATCTTCAGTCGCTTGGAAAGCTTTTTCTTCTTGGCCTGGGACCGGGTGGCCATGGACTCGTTCTTCAGATCAGTCCGCAGCTGGTCCAGATCCAAACCCTCCAAAAGCTCCTTGATGGCTTCAGCGCCCATTCCCACCCGGAAGGCCTGCTCTCCGTAGGCCTCGACCAGCTGCACATGCTGGTCTTCATTCAAGAGCTGGTATTTCTTCAGCGTGGTTTGTTTGGGGTCCAGGACAATGTAGGAGTCGAAATAGAGCACCTTTTCCACATCCGCCATAGTCATATCCAGCAGACTGGCGATCTTGGAGGGCATACTCTTTAAGAACCAGATATGGGCGACCGGGGCGGCAAGCTCGATATGGGCCATCCGATCTCTGCGCACCTTGGAGGCAATAACCTCCACCCCGCATTTTTCACAGACGATGCCCCTGTGCTTCATCCGCTTGTACTTGCCGCAGTTGCACTCATAGTCTTTGACCGGACCGAAGATCTTGGCGCAGAACAGTCCGTCCCGTTCCGGCTTGAACGTTCGGTAATTAATTGTCTCCGGTTTTTTGACTTCCCCGAAAGACCATTCGCGAATGGTCTCCGGCGAGGCCATGGAAACCTGAATCCCCTTCAGGTTTTGACTTTTGATCTGACTATCCCCCGAACCGTGCATGGTAAACAGGTCGTCGAGTGTCATGTGTACCATCACCCCTTGACTTACATAATATAATTGAGCCCGCAGTCAGCAGGGCCGGAACAAGCATCCGTTATTTTTTCTTTTTCTTGTCTTCGCTGATCAGGGTCACATCCAATCCCAGAGCCATGAGCTCCTTGACCAGGACATTGAAGGACTCCGGCATTGCTGTCGTCAAGTAGTTCTCTCCCTTGACGATGTTCTCGTACATCTTGACTCGGCCATGTACGTCATCAGACTTGACCGTCAAGAACTCCTGCAGGAGATACGCGGCGCCGTAAGCCTCCAGGGCCCAGACCTCCATCTCTCCCAGCCGCTGACCGCCGAATTGGGCCTTGCCGCCCAATGGCTGCTGGGTGACCAGGGAATAGGGGCCGGTGGAACGGGCATGGATCTTCTCATCTACCAGATGATGCAGCTTGAGCATATACATATATCCCACGGTCACCGGATTATGGAACTTTTCTCCGGTCCTCCCGTCAAAGAGGGTTGCCTTGCCGCTCGTGGGCAATCCGGCCTTGTCCAGCATGGCCCAGATCTCTTCTTCGTGGGCTCCGTCAAACACCGGGGTTCGGGTGTATATCCCCTTGCGCAGGCCCCGGACCGCTTCAGTGAGCTCCTGGTCGCTCATCTCATCGACCATGGAGGCTATCTCTTTGGTCTGAAAGACCTCTTTGACCTCGTCCCGCAATTTCTCCGTCGGGACTTGGGCCGAGGCCATGTCCGCAAGCTGCCGGCCCAGCTCCTTGGCCGCCCACCCCAGATGGGTCTCCATGATCTGTCCAATGTTCATCCGGGACGGCACACCCAAGGGATTGAGCACAATGTCCACCGGAGTGCCGTTTTCAAAAAAGGGCATGTCCTCCTCCGGCAGGATGCAGGATACAACCCCCTTGTTTCCGTGCCTTCCGGCCATTTTGTCTCCGACATTGAGCTTGCGCTTGATGGCCACATAGACCTTGACCATCTTGATCACGCCCGGGGGCATGTCATCGCCTTCGGTCAGCTTTTCCCGCTTCCGTTCGTAGGTGTCCTTGATGAACTGCAGCTCGCTCTCATAGCTGCCCAGAAGCTCTTCTACCGCCTCATTCACGTCCTTGTTCACGAACGCCTGGCGCATCTTTTTCACCGGAAGCGTGACAAACTGCTCATACCGCAGGGGTTTGTTTGCTTCGGCCAGCACGTCTCCCTTGTCCGAACCCATTATGGACTTGGCCAGACTCTTGCCCTCCACCACATCCCAGATCCGCTCGCGTATCGACTCGGTCAAGCCGTTGACATGCATCTGCTCCTTGCGGTCCAGGGTATGCAGGTCGTGATCTTCAATCTCCTTGGTACGATCATCCTTCTCTGCGGACCGGCGATTAAACACCCGGACATCCAGAACGGTCCCGTCGATCCCCGGCGGGACCTTCAAAGAGGTGTTTTTGACGTCCCGGGCCTTGTCCCCGAATATGGCCCGCAAAAGGCGCTCTTCCGGGGTCAGCTGGGTCTCGCCCTTGGGGGTGATCTTGCCCACCAGGATATCGTCCTGCTTGATCTTGGCTCCAATCCGGACAATACCGCTTTCATCCAGATTGCGGAGCATCTCCTCGCTTACATTGGGGATGTCCCGGGTGATTTCCTCCGGTCCGAGCTTTGTGTCCCGGGCCAGGACCTCAAACTCCTCAATGTGCACCGAGGTGAACACGTCCTCCTTCACGCAGCGCTCGGATATCAGAATCGCATCCTCAAAGTTATAGCCGCACCAGGGCATAAAGGCCACAATCAGATTCTTGCCCAGGGCCAGCTCCCCGTCTTTAGTGCACGGGCCATCTGCCAGGATGTCCCCGGTGGAAACCCTTTGCCCCATGCTCACCCGGGGGGTCTGTCCGAAGCAACTGTTTTGGTTCGATTTATGATACTTCTGGAGTTCATAGACCTGGACGTTCCCGGACTTAGGAGCAACGCCGCCACTGTAGGCCACAACAATATGCTTGGCGTCCACGTAATTCACGACCCCGTCTGCCTCGGCCAGAATGCAGTTTCCGGAGTCCTGGGCCACCTTTGCCTCCATACCAGTCCCCACCAAGGGGGGATCGCTCTGGAGCAGCGGTACGGCCTGGCGCTGCATGTTGGACCCCATCAGGGCCCGGTTGGCGTCGTCATGTTCCAGGAAGGGGATCAGGGCCGCTGAAACAGAAACGATCTGACTGGGCGCAATATCCATGAGGGATATGCGTTCCTTGGGCACCAGGGCGAACTCCCCTCCTTCCCGGGCTGCGACCTGATCACTGGCAAACCCGTTGTGCTCATCCAGCTGGGCGTTGGCCTGGGCTATGATCTCCGAGCCTTCCCCGGAGGCGTCCTTGTAGACGATCTCGTCCAGCACCCGGCCCTCCTTGGCTACCCGGTACGGAGTTTCGATAAACCCGAATTTGTTCACCTGGGCATAGGTGGTCAAGGAGACAATCAGCCCGATATTTGGTCCTTCCGGGGTCTCAATCGGACAGATCCGACCGTAGTGGCTGGGATGGACGTCCCGGACCTCAAAACCGGCCCGCTCCCTGGTCAGCCCGCCTGGTCCGAGGGCGGAGAGCCTGCGCTTATGGGTCACCTCGGACAGGGGATTGGTCTGATCCATGAACTGGGACAGCTGCGAGGTGCCAAAAAACTCCTTGACCACGGCAGTGACCGGCTTGGGATTGATCAGGTCATGGGGCATCAGGGTGGCCACTTCCTGCTGGGTCATCCGCTCTTTGATCGCCCGCTCCATGCGCACCAGCCCGATTCTGTACTGGTTCTCCACCAGCTCTCCCACCGGTCGTACCCTGCGGTTCCCCAAATGGTCGATATCATCCGCAGGTCCGTGGGATTCTTTGAGATAGACCAGCTGCTTAATGGCCAGCAGGATATCTTCGTTGCTCAGCACTCGCTCATCCAGGGGCTTCTCCAAGCCCAGGCGATGGTTGAGCTTGTACCGGCCTACCGGGGAAAGGTCATAGTAATCCGGATTCCGAAAGATGTTTTCAAAAAAGGATTCCGCGACCTCCGGGGTTGGAGGAGAGCTCGGACGCAGGCGGCGGTAAATCTCGATCTGAGCCGACTGGGTGTCTGTGGTCTTGTCCAGCTCAAGCGTGTCCCGGATGCAGGTGGACACCTCCAGCCCCTGGGTATGCAAGACATCTATGCTCTGATGCTCATATTTAGCCAGAAGATCGACCAGCTCAGGAGTTACCGGGTCCCCGGTCTCAGCAAGCAGTTCGCCGGTATCCGGATCAACCACGTCCTGGGCCAGGTATTCCGACAGCAGGGTATGCGGATCTACTTCCAGCCTGGAAATGTTGCTCTTTAGAATTCGTTTCCAGGTGCCCCGGGTAATTTCCTTGCCCGCAGCAACTAAATGCTTGCCCTCTGCGTTATAAATATCTGTGAATGCACTTTCCCTGCGCAGGAGATTGGGATCCAGCCTGCGATAAACCTTGTCCCCTTCCAGATCGTAGGTTTCAGTATGATAGAAGTAATGAAGGATCTCCTCTTTGGTCAGCCCCATTGCCTTAAGCAGGATGGTCACCGGCATCTTTCGCCGCCGGTCAATGCGGACATAGAGAATGTCCTTATGGTCAAAGTCAAAATCAAGCCACGAGCCGCGCATGGGGATAACCCGGCAGCTGTAGAGAACCTTGCGGCTCACATGGGTCTTGCCGGAATCATGGTCAAATAGAATTCCTGGAGAGCGCTGCAACTGATTGACGATAACCCGTTCAGTCCCGTTGATGATGAAGGTCGCTTTTTCAGTCATCAAGGGAATGTTTCCAAAGTATATGTCCTGTTCCTTGATATCCCGAATGCTTCGAGTGTCTGTCTCTTCATCGACATCATAGACAATGAGCCGCACTTTGAGCCGGATGGGAACCTCGTAACTCAGCCCTTTGGCCAGACATTCTTCCTTATCGTATTTCGGCTCTCCCACCTCGTAGCTGACATATTCAAGGGTCGCAGTCTGATAAAAGTCTTCGATGGGAAAGACAGAGCGAAACGCCCCTTCCAGCCCTGTATCTTCTCGGCTGGCCGGAGGCACGTCGGATTGCAGAAAATCATCAAAGGACTCCACCTGCAGACGCATAAGGTGCGGTATGTCCAAAACCCGGCCTATTCGGCCAAATCTTTTTACCAATTGAGTCATTTCGTCCCCTTGTTGGCTCATTTTTACGATTGACGAAGTCTGCGTAAATTTTGTATAGTGGGACCAAGAAGATAGACTAAGAAACAGTCTTTGTCGTTACAAAAAGGAAAACCCATTATACGTTGCGCTCTGCATCTCAGCATACCGCACAGGCCAACTGATCCAATCATCTGCTGAACCTGTACGGGCATCATGCATCATCTGCCACTATCACCTGGCTGAGCCGGACTAGCAGCATAAATGCGTGCGTGTTACGCACTAGCAATAAGAATGTTGTGGCAATTAAGGATATACAGTATTTCGCACCGCTACATTCGCCGGACTTGTGCAGCGTAACAGGAGGGCTCGCAAGAAAAACATCGACAAGAACAAAGAACACGCCTTCTTCAAGAAGGCGTGTTCTTTGCCGAACATCATGAAGAAAATCCGCTTGATGCGCAGGTAACTATTTGAGTTCGACTTTAGCCCCAGCTTCTTCCAGCTGCTTCTTGATATCGTTTGCATCGTCCTTTGCAGCCGCCTCTTTGACTGTGGACGGCAGCTCATCCACCTTGGCCTTGGCTTCCTTCAAGCCCAGCCCGGTAATAGCCCGCAGGGCCTTGATCACCCCTATCTTATTGCTGCCAACCTCGGTCAGGACGACTTCAAATTCCGTCTTTTCCTCTTCTTCCTCAGCAGCGCCGCCCTCGGCTGCCGCACCAGGGGCACCGGCAACTGCGGCTACCGGTGCTGCAGCGGACACACCGAACTTCTCTTCCAGTTCCTTGATAAACTCAGAAAGCTCAAGCACGGTCATATTGGAAATAAAATCGACAACTTGTTCCTTGGTTACTTCAGACATCGAATCCTCCTTGATTCCTTGCATGGCTTTGGCTGTTAGGCCTGATCTTGTTCCTTTTGTTCCTTAATTCCGTTCAGGGCATAGAGCATATTGCGCAGCAGGTTGCCGAACAGACCAACGAAGTTTCCGGGCACCGCATTCATTGTGCCCAGCATCTTGGCCAACAGCTCTTCCCGCCCGGGCAGCTTGGACAGCTCTTCTATGTCCTCGGCGGTCAAGGTCTTTCCGGCATAGCTGGCAAAGCGCAAGGAAAACTTCTTATTTTCCTTTGCGAACTTGGAAAGCACTTTAGCCGCTACCACAGGATCATCGTAGCCCAGGGCCAGGGCACAGCAATCCTTGAACTCGTCCTTGATCACTGCATGGGGTGTCTCTTCCAGGGCCAGCCGGGCCAGGGTGTTCTTCACTACCTGGTAGTGAACCCCCTCTTGGCGCAACCGTGTCCGCAGGGTCTCCATCTCCTCGACTTTCAGCCCCCGAAAGTCGGTGACCAAGGCGATGCTGGCCTGATTGACCCGCTCATTCAGCTGATCTATGACCTGTTTCTTTTCCGTCCTGTTCACTCTTACCTCCACTGACTAAGGAACAGAGCCAAAGCCGGTCTCGGCAGGAAATTAAGGCTACGCCACCTGCTGTCTTTGACTCCTAATCCCGGTTGAGGATAATCACTCAAGAAACTTGCGTATGGAGTTGGGATCAATCTTCACTCCAGGCCCCATTGTCGTGGACAGGGCCAGGGCTCGAAAGTAGGTCCCCTTTGCCGAGCTCGGCTTGGCCTTATGCAAAGAGTCCAGGAGAATACGTAAATTGTCCTGTATCTTTTCCGGACCAAAGGAAACTTTCCCTAATGGGGCATGGACCACCCCTGCTTTGTCCACCTTAAACTCAACTTTTCCAGCCTTTAATTCCGAGATCGCCTTCCCGAGATCGAATGTCACCGTCCCGGTCTTTGCATTGGGCATCATCCCCCGTGGGCCCAGGATTCGCCCGATCTTGCCCACCACAGACATCATATCCGGAGTGGCGACGGCCTTGTCGAATTCCAGCCAGCCTTCCTGGATCTTCTTAACCAGATCCTCACCACCAACGGCATCTGCACCGGCTTCCCGGGCCTCCTCTTCTTTCTCACCCTTGCAGAAGGCGATGACCCGGATTTGCTTCCCCAGGCCATGAGGCAGGCTTACGCCACCTCGGACCATTTGGTCCGAATGCTTGGGATTCACGCCAAGACAAACGGCAACGTCGACGCTCTCGTCAAATTTGGCATACGCCGATTGCAAAGCCAGATCTATCCCTTCTTCCATGGGATACCGGCTCTGCCTGTCGATGAGCTTTTGGGACGTGTTATATTTTTTCCCATGTTTTGGCATCGTATATCTCCAGCTATTTTGCTACGTCTAATCCCATGCTCCGGGCAGTGCCGAGAATGGTTTGCACAGCTGAATCCAAATCTGTTGCATTCAAATCCGGCATCTTGAGTTGGGCTATTTCCTGGACACTCTCCATGCTCACGGTACCAACCTTATCCGCATGTGGTTCGCTGGAGCCTTTGTCCACTTTTGCAGCCTTTTTCAAAAGCACAGCTGCCGGAGGCGTCTTGGTGATAAAGCTGAAGGAACGGTCCCCGAAGACCGTGATCACAACAGGGATTATCATCCCTTTCTGGTCCTGAGTCTTCGCGTTAAATGCCTTGCAGAACTCCATAATATTTACGCCGTGCTGCCCCAGGGCCGGCCCGACAGGCGGCGATGGGTTGGCTGATCCGGCTGGTATCTGGAGTTTTATCTTTGCCAGTATTTTCTTGGCCATGAGCTCGTCCTCTCTCCCCTTACTGTGACTTCCTACTTGGAGTGTCCATCCCTACAGATCGGAGCAGATGCACTCACAAGGGCAAAAACCGGTTTCTTATTGTGCCATTTCCCACGGGCCCTGCTGAGGTATATTCAGTTCCGAGCCACTAGGCCGGAAGTACAAATGATACGAGCCAAGGGCCTGAAGCCGGATCACTCCAAACCATTGGCTCGTTCCCGGTCGTATCTACTGGCTCTTGGTAACTTGAACAAAATCGAGTTCAACCGGCGTATTTCGGCCAAATATAGACACAGAAACCTTCAGCTTTCCCTTGTCGAAATTCACTTCTTCCACGTAGGCATCAAAATTTGCGAACGGTCCATCGATGACCTGAACCTTATCCCCGGGGTTAAAGCTGAACTTCGGCCTGGCCTGATCCTTTCGAGACTCTATGGTCTCCAGAAGGCGACTGGCTTCTGCATCGCTCAACGGAATGGGCTTTTCCTTATCTCCAATAAAGCCTGACACCCGCGGAACACTTTGGATCAAATGCCAGGACTGGTCCGTCAGTTTCATCTTGACCAGGACATAGCCGGGATAGAACTTGCGGGTCGTTGTTTTCTTCTGGCCTTTGACCATTTCAACAACTTTTTCCGTAGGAACGATCGCTTCTTCGATAAGCCCGTGCACTTTATTCTTGCGGATAAGCTCCTGAAGTGTCTTTTCCACCCTTTGCTCATACCCGGACAAGGTCTGAACGATGTACCAGCGTGTCTTTTCCCCGTTCGTGTTCATGTCCATGGCCTACGGCAGAATCACTTCAATTATTTTGGACAAGGCAATATCCACAATGCCCAGAAACGCTGCAATCAAGCACACCAGAAACAAAACGGATCCGCACGTAGCAAGCGTCTGTTTTTGGCTCGGATAGGTGACCTTTTTCATCTCCATCTTCGACTGTTCGAAGAACTCGCGAAATCTGTCCACCTTGTCCTTGAGTCCTGACTTGGCCTCAACGTCCGGCTGTCTTTTTTTGGCTTTATTTTTGGCCATAAGAATCTTTGGCAGGCCAGGAGGGATTCGAACCCCCAGCCTCCGGATTTGGAGTCCGATGCTCTACCAATTCGAGCTACTGGCCTGCACCAATGCTTGTGGCTAAGCGGCCGGAGTCCAGCCGCTCGGCCATTATTTTCCCTCTTTGTGCGGCAGATGCCGTCCACAAAAAGGGCAATACTTTTTCAATTCAACCTTCGACGGAGTATTCTTTTTATTCTTAAACGTCGAATAGTTTTTCCGCTGGCACTCTGAGCACCGAAGCTGAATCTTAACACGCATAGCTACTCCACTATCTCAGAGACCACACCGGCTCCAACGGTTCGCCCGCCTTCGCGGATGGCGAAGCGCAGACCGTGCTCCATCGCTATCGGTACGA